>NYSW01000050.1:9183-50701 GCA_002683195.1 Phycisphaerae bacterium | reverse complement strand
ATCGAGACCACCGTGGAGGCTCGTGAGCGGTAGGAGAACGACCCTGACCGACGATGACGGATTCATTGAAGGACAGGCCGCTCACCCGCTCGGAGCTGAAAGGTCGGTCTCGATGGTCAAACCGGGCCTGGTCGCTCCTCTGCCATGCCCCGCCTGGACGCATTCCGAGCGATGTCGGCACGCTGAAAAGCGTTTGCCCCCCGCTGCCGCCTACGCTTCACGGATCTCATTGTCCCGGGGGGATGCGGCGAAATGATCGACAACTCCAACACATGGCCGATCAACCGTTCCGAACTGGCAGGGCGTTTTCGAGTGCCCAAGAGGAACTGGAACATTCTTCTCATCGGTGGCTCGGTGTTGTTGGTCGGCAACATCGCCATGTTCGTACTGCTCCACATCATGTTGAAGTCGACGGGCGTGGCCTCGTCGATCCCATTCTGGTTCCTGGTCGTGGCCAGCAGCCCCTTCCTGGTCATGGCCGTCGGCCTGGGCATCTGGTGGCGTAGAAAGTCCCGGTGGGAAGCCGAGGCCCCGCGGATCTGGGATGCCGATGGGTGCATCTGCCCGTGGTGCAAGGTGGATGTCCGATCGAAACCCTGCGAGGCCCACGGGGTGGATTCCTCGCATCGCGATCTTCTGATCGCCTACTACGCCTCGCCGATGCTCGACAACCCGGCGGATTCGTTCAAGCGCCTGGTCGAGGCCGTTCCGAAGTCACCGCAACGAACCCGATTCTTCACCGGCTCCTTTGGATGGTTCAAACGACAGGCAGAGAAGATACGAGACCAGGAAGCGGATCCAGCGACCAGAAAACGCGCGATCATCAATGTTTCCTTGACGTGGTATGGCCTTCTGGCTTGCATCGTGACGATCGTGATCCTCGTGATCCCCAACGGCATGAGGTACATATTCGCCACTGGCCCTGGCGGCTGGATGCTTCTGATCATGCCGTTGTTCTTCATCTTCAACCCCATCTCGATCGGGCCGGCGAAATGCAAGGCCTGCGGCCAGCAGTGCCACGAAAAGGACCAGGAGATCTGCAGTGAATGCGGTGCCGACCTTCGCAAGCCCGGCGCGGTCACTCGAAAGCAATGGAACAAAAAGAAGGCCGTCAAGGCGATCCCGATTCTCATCTTGATCTACGCCTCGCCCTTCATTCCGATGGGCTCCATCGTGGGTCAGCTTCCGGCTCCGGCCCGTCAGGCGATCTGGGGCACGATCGGTGCTCCGAGCGGATACTTCGCCAATCTCGACCCCAGCACCATGACCGCCCCCCGGGTCGAGGAGGAAGCGAACTTCATGCTGCAACTTGCTCGTCCCGACGGCCCGGGCATCATGTTCAACTTCGATCGCGGATTCATCGAACGGGCACTCGACCTCGGACTGCTTCCCGAGTCCTACCGGGAGGACGCGGCTCGGGCGACCGTCAGCGCCACCATCGAACTCGAAGAGACCGACGGCGAACGACAGATCGTCGTGGTTCCTCGCATCGACGATTCCCTTCTCGGCAACGATGGACCTCGGCTCGCCTTCGGAGGGATCTCGATCGATGGCGGCCCCTGGTCTCCCGGTGCGTCGTGGACCCTCGTCCACCAGGATCTCAACGAGTTCTGGCGGAAGGAATCCACCGTGCTCGCTCCCCTACCGGAAGACCAACTGGAGTTCCGGGTGCCCGCGGACCTCGACCCCGGGCCCCACGAGATCCGCGCCAGGTGCTGGATCCTCGTGGACGACCCCTTCTGGAATCGCCTCGAACTGACCTTCGATGCCGATGGGAACCCCGAGTTCCCGCCTCAGGCCACGGTCTACGACCTTCCCATCAGCACCACGGTGGAGGTCCGCTGAGGATGTGACGAGGGGCTTGAACGAAGACCGCGATGGCGTTTGATTTCCGGGGACCCCAAAANTGACGAAGACATCCAAAGACTGGCCGATCACCAGAGCGGAACTGCTGGGAATCTACACGCCTTCGGCACGATTCAGGATCGTCATGACCATCGTGACGATCCTGGTCTACCTGTTCGCGATCGGCGGACTCTCCTTGTTCCTGTGGATGATCCTCAACTGGGATGCCTCCCATGTGCGATGGGGATACTCCTTCTGGCTGGCCGTCTTTCTGATCAAAGTCGTGCTCGACGTGCGTGCTCGGATGAGGCGACGTCGCTGGAACCATGAAGCACCGCGGATCTGGGACGCGGATGGCTGCATCTGTCCCTGGTGCCGGGAGGACGTCCGAACCGGACCCTGCACCGCCCACGGAGTGGGTCCTGAACATCGCAGCCTCCTGATCGCCTTCTATTCGAAACCCGTCCTCCACGTACCGGAAGACAAGGATGCTCCAACCCTCGTCGAGGTCGTCCCCAGGCCCCCGGGAATCCGACATGTTTCTTCTCGGCTGAAGAACTGGTTGAAGGAGCGGAAGAGGATCATCAACGACTCCGATTCCTCGATGGCAAGTCGGGTCGTTGGCTTTCTGAAGCTGGTGGTCATCTACTATGCAATTACGACAGCCGCGTTGGTCGGGCTGTTCCTGTTTCTGCCCGCACTCTTTCCGAGTCCAGATGGACCTGGCGTCATGGTTCTCGGATTCTGGCTCTTCTCGCCCATCCTCCTCTTCGTCTACGACTCCAACCGGAACTTCGAGCGGGTCTGCGCATCCTGTGATCAACAATGTCCCAAGCTCGAGCAGGCCTTCTGCAACGAATGCGGCAAGGATCTGCAGATCATGGGCGCCACCACCAGAATGCGTACCAACGACGTGAGTACGCCAGCGTTCACCTTTGCCATCGTCTTCGGCCTGAGTGTGGTCATGAGCCCCTTCATCAGTGGGTGGGTCATGGACTCCCTTCCTGCAGGGGCCCGACGCGTCGTCCAACGGCAGCTTGGCGTTCCCTCTGGATACTTCATGGACATCGATGTCACGAACCTGACGCCCGAGGAGGCGGTGGCGGAGGCGGATCTGGTGCTGCACCTGGCCCGTCCCGGCGGGCCGGGCATCAAGTACGGCTTCGATCGCGATCTGATCGGGCTGGCACTCCAACAGGACGTGCTTCCGGAGTCCTATCGGGAGAAGGCCGCTCGGACCACTGCATCGGCGACCCTCGAACTCGAGAAATCCGACGACGGCTGGGAGATCGTGGTCACGCCACGGATCGATCCATCCCTGCTCGACATGGAGCGCCCGCGCTTCGCCTTCGGCGGGGTGTCGATCGACGGTGGTCCCTGGTCACCGGGAGTCTCCTGGACGCTGATGCACGAGGACCTCGACCCGGACCATCGAGCCAGGTTCTCGTACCTCCGGTCGGAGTCGACCTACCGGGTGCCGGTCGAGCTCCCGCCCGGCCGATACGAGGTCGAAGCCCGATGCTGGATCATGCTTGAAGGGGCGACCTATTCATCCCTGGACCTGGAGTTCGACCTCGAGGGGAACCCGATGTTTGCCCCGCAGGCCATCGTCTACGACCTGCCGATCTCCGCGACGGTCGAAGTTCCGTGAACGACCAGTCGTCCATCCCTCCCCCGATCCGACGAAAGCATCGATATCCCGAGGGCCGGCCGCACTCCCACTACGTTCGAGCGTTCACCGTCCGCTTTCGTCGGCGAGCTCGCCGGTATCGCGACCCGCAGAGCACGATCTGGACCCGGGTGTCGATGAGTCTTACCACCCGACTCGTCATGTTCGCTCTCTTCTTCGTTCTCTTCACGATGTCCTTGATCGGCGTGGGATACGTCGTCAGGGGATCGGCGAGCATCGACTGGGCCTGGGCCGCCACCTTCTGGGCGGGTTTTGCGTGCTGGCTGCTGGGCTCTCTGGCGTGGCCGGTGGCCGGCTGGAACTGCAGAACCCGATCCTCTCGACCCGGTCGCGACCAGTTCGGCCGTCACCGGCATGCCTCCTGCCGGAAGTGCGATCACCCTCGAAGTCGTCCCGATGCCGGGGTGTGTCCCGAATGCGGAGAGGATCTGACCCGATCCGAGGCCGTGATCTGGCGGACACCACCCCTCCAGCACCGAAGCATCTTCGGGGGGATCGCCGTGTTGTTCACAGCCTCCCTCCTCTACGTCGTCGTTCTGGGGGTCGGGGCCTCCCTGATCTAGATCCNTCAAGTCCTCAGGGACCTTCGATCCGCTCACGAGTCAACCGCATGATCGCCGCGTGGGTGCCCTCGAGACGAAGATCCTCGGGGTCCAGNCCACTGGCGTCCCGAAGCGCGTAGGTCCCGTCCGGTCGCATGTCCCACGCCTGCCGGTGATCGGCGATCTCGATCTGGAGGATCTCCCAGAGTCGTTCCCGCAGGCTGCGATGCTCCACCGGGACGGTGGCTTCCACCCGGTTGTGAAGGTTTCGGTACATCCAGTCGGCGCTCCCGATGAAGAAGTCACCATCGAGCGGATCCTCCCGACCACCAGAGAACCAGAAGATCCGGCTGTGCTCGAGGAATCGGCCGATGATCGAGGTGACGCGGATGTTCTCGCTCAACCCCGGCACGCCGGCCCGGAGGCAGCAGAATCCGCGGACGATGCAGTCGATCTTCACCCCGGCTCGCGAGGCGCGATACAGAGCATCCGTGACTTCACGATCCTCCAGCTGATTCATCTTGCAGACGATCCGGGCCGGTCGACCGGATCCCGCGAGCAGGATCTCCCGGTCGATGAGTTCGAGGAAGGTCTTCTTCATCGTCGTGGGCGCGACCAGCATCTTGTTGTACTCGCGCTGACGACTTCGACCGGTCATGTAGTTGAAAAGCGAGACCAGGTCCTCGGTGATGGCCGGGTCGCAGGTGAAGAGCCCCAGATCCTCGTAAAGCTTCGCGGTCTTCGAATTGAAGTTCCCCGTACCCACGTAGGCGTAGCAGCGAATGCCGGACGTTTCCTGCCGAACCACCAACACCGTCTTGGTGTGGGTCTTGAGCCCGACCACCCCGTATGCCACATGAACCCCGGCATCCTCGAGCTTTCGTGCCCAGTGGATATTCCTCGCTTCGTCGAAGCGGGCTCGGAGTTCCACCAGCACCGCAACCTGCTTGCCACTCTCCGCCGCCTTGATCAGGGCGGGAATGAACGGGCTGTCACCCGAGGTGCGGTAGAGCGTCTGCTTGATGCAGAGCACCTTGGGATCGGCGGCCGCTTGTTCCACGAAACGTTCGACCGTCGCATCGAATGACTCGTACGGCATGTGAACGAGCAGATCGCCTCGCCGAGTGGCCGCGAGGATGTCGGCGTCTTCGTCACCTTCAAGGACCCTCGGCACCAACGGTCGCCACGGCTTGAATCGATGTTCCGAATGGTCGAGATCGGCGATGCCGTTCAAGATCCCGTAGTCCAGAATCGGATCGGTTTCGTAGAGGTCCTCGTCATCGAGTTCGAGTTCGTCGAGAATCAGACGGACCATCCGCGGATCGGGGTTCTTGCCGACCTCCAGACGGACCGAACGAGCGAATCGCCGTTCGCGAAGCTGCTGCTGGATGTGCTCCAGCAGATCTTCGGCGTCTTCGCTGTCCTGTTCGAGGTCGGCGTTCCGGGTGACCCGAAACGGCATGATCCGCAGGATCTCCATTCCGGGGAAGAGATCATCCAGATTGTGCTCGATGATGCTCTGCACCGGCACGAAACGACGTCCGTCGCCGAGGTCGTGAAGCCGGGTGGGCATCTCGGGCACCTTGACGCGGGCGAAGAGTTCCTCGGTCTCGCCGCCGCGACGAACCGTGACTCCGATCGAGAC
This sequence comes from Phycisphaerae bacterium, assembly GCA_002683195.1. The sequence continues at coordinate 44,979 of NYSW01000050.1, read as the reverse complement.
GCTGAGGTTGGAGATGAACGGAAAACGGTGCCCGGGGTCGACCGCCAGCGGCGTGAGAATCGGGAAGATGTTGGCGCGATACCATGCCTCCGCGGTCTTCTGTTCCTCGCCCGTCAACTGCTCCCAGCCAAGCAGCTCGATGCCCTGCTCGTTCAGGGCCGGCATGACGTCGTTGCGGAAACATCGCTTCTGCAGTTCGAACAGTTCCAAGACCACCCGCCGCAACTCCCCCAGTTGCTTCTCCGGCGGAAGTGAATCGGATTCCTGACCGCCGAGGCCCATCGCCTTTCGACGCTTCAGGCCACCGATCCGCTTCATGAAGAATTCGTCGAGATTGCTGGCGGTGATGGCCAGGAAACGAACTCGTTCGAGGAGCGGATTGCGAGGGTCGATCGCCTGGAACAACACTCGGCGGTTGAACTCGAGCCACTGAAGATCTCGGTTGAGGAACCGCGCGGGATCTTCCGGTCCGATTCGACCGGGATCATCGGAATGAGTCTGGGTTCGGCTGGCGGCGACTTCGGTGGTGACGTGAGGATCGGACATGAAAAGGCGTCGGGCGTGGGCGATCAAAGGAGGAGGAATCGGGGCGTGAACGGCTTCTCGCCCGAACGACCCCCTATTGTGACCGATTCGGAGTCGAAAAGGTCACGAAACCGCGCTCATCGCGTCGGATCGCTCGGAATCCAACGGGCGATGCACCCTGGCGCTTCCTTGACCGCGACCGATACGAGCCGACAACCGCCAGGAACCGCCGAAATGACGATGGAACCGACATGCTCGGCGACCCGCTCCGCCGATGGCTGGACCTGATCGAAGGGCGGGATTCCATTCATGGTGCGTCCGGAAAAGGGGGCGACCGCCGAGTGAACAGCCTTTTCCAAGGCGTGGAAATCCAACAGGAGATCCTCCGAATCCAGATCAGGCCCGGCGACCACCACGGTGACCCGCCAATCGTGACCGTGGAGTTCCTCCATGACCCCCCCCACCGAGATTTGATGGGCGGCGGAGAATTGATGGTTCACTTCGATTTCGTACATGAATGCGATACTACCGATCCAGCCACCTTTCAACCGATCTCTCAACGATCACTCCCGACCCCGAAGCGGAATCCCGACGTGTCCAGCAATGATGCCCCCCTGATGCTCTCGATCTCCGGTGCCCGTGGCATCGTCGGTACTTCGATGACCCCGGAAACCGTCGCTCGGTTCGCTGCAGCCTTCGGGTCGATGCTTCGCGAGACGATCACCGATCGACCGCCGCGACTCGTGGTCGGACATGACGGACGTCGTTCCGGCGGCATGGTCTCCTCGGCGGCGATCGCCGGACTCTCCGCCACCGGGTGTGAAGTGATCTCCCTCGGGGTCACCACCACCCCCACCGTCGGCGTGATGATTCGAGACCTTGGATGCGACGGCGGAATCAACGCCACCGCCAGCCACAACCCGATCGCCTGGAACGGGCTCAAGTGCCTCGACTCCGACGGACTTGCCCCGCCGGCATCGATCGCGGATCGAATCATCGCCCGTTTCCGGGAGAATCGCATCGACTGGTCGGAGGGCGCGGACTGCGGGACGGTTTCACACCGTGACGACGCACCGGGTCTGCACGTCGAGAAGTCGACGGCGCTGGTCGATACCAAGGTGATTCGCAAACGCCGGTTCCGGGTGGTGCTCGACTCCGTCGCAGCCTCCGGCTGCGTGGCCGGTCGACAGCAACTGGAGGCTCTGGGTTGTGATGTGAACCATCTGCACGGCGAACCGACCGGCATCTTCCCACACACCCCGGAACCGACCGAAGCCAATCTGGTGGAGCTTGCAGCCGCAACCCGGGACGACCCCAACGCCGTGGTCGGCTTCGCCCAGGATCCCGACGCGGATCGCCTGGCGATCGTGGACGAGAACGGCCGCTACATCGGCGAGGAATACACCCTCGTCCTCGCCGCCCTCCGCATGATGCAACGACGCGGCGGCGGTCCGGTCGCGGCCAATCTCTCCACCAGTCGCATGATCGACGATGTCTGCGCCGGCTTCGAAGGGGCCAGCGTGATTCGCACCGCCGTCGGTGAGGCGAACGTGGTGCAGGGAATTCGCGCCAGCGGCGGATTCATCGGCGGTGAAGGAAACGGCGGCGTGATCGTGCCGGAAGTCTGCTTCATCCGGGACTCCCTCTCCACCATGGCTCTGGTGCTCGAGCTCCTCGCCACGGACCCCGAGGAACGCACGCTCTCCGAGATCGTCGATGCCCTGCCGAAGTACGCCATGATCAAGCGAAAGTGGGATCTGACCGCGATCGGTGGCAGGGAAGCGGTCGACGGAATCCTCGATCGAGTCCGCGATCACTGGAAGGACGGGATGGTGAACGATTCGGACGGGGTCCGCGTGGACATCGGGGATCGCTGGGTGCACGTCCGCCCGAGCAACACCGAGCCGATCATCCGACTGATCGCGGAGGCGCCGGACCTCGCCGCGGTCGAGGCCATCGCGGATGAGGCGGCCAGGGTCGCCGGCATCGGTTGATCGAAGATCGATTCAGCCGGCAGCGGTGGTGTCTTCGACCACCTTCCAGGTGAGTTCCGGGCCACCACAGTCGATTTCGACCATCAGGAATCCCGGTTGATGCCGCCTCGGCTTGAGGAGCGGCCAGAGGATCTTCGAATCGGTTTCGGGGAGACGGCGACTCTCGACCTCCTCCACCGGGACCCACTCCAGGGTGCCCTCCTCGAATTCCGTTCGCGGGAGTTCGGCCGGATCGATCCGCCGGGTCACTTCGAAGCAGAACAACATCCAGTGCATCTCATCCTGGTAGGCCTTTTCCGCCACCAGGGCCGTCATGCGGATCTGATCTTCAGGGATCTCGATCCCCGCTTCCTCGTGAATCTCGCGGAGAGCGCACTCATGGGGCGTCTCGCCTTCCGAGATCTCCATCTTCCCGCCGATCGGGGAATATCGCCCCGGATTCGGATGCTTCACGCGGTGGAGCATCAGAAGGCGATCATCCTCAGTCCAGAGATAGCACAACACCGCCATGCGGTAGGGCAGTTTGGTGGGTTCGTACCGAGGATCATTGAGGTCGCTCATGTCGTTCCTTCGCCGGATCTACCGGCGGTGTTCTGGGCTGCTTCGCGAAGAAGTCGCTTCATTTCACGGACCGCTTCCCGGATGCCAGTGAAGACCGCCCGGCTCACGATCGCGTGGCCGATGTGGAGTTCCCGGATGTTCGGAAGAGCCGCGATCGGCTGCACGTTGAAGTAATTGAGGGCATGACCGGCATTGAATCGCATGCCCGCCGCCACGATCGAACGCCCGGTCTCGGCCACCCCTTCGAGCGCCTTGGTCACCTCCGGGGCTTCGGCATCCCGACCGTGGGCGTGGAAGGCGTGGGCATAGGGACCCGTGTGGACCTCACAGACGGCGAATCCACAGTCCGCGGCGGCCTCGACCTGCCGAGGATCCGGATCGATGAAAGCGGAAACCGGGATGCCTTCGCCGGAAAGGCTTCGCACCACGGACTTCATTCGATCGGCCGCACCCGCGACGTCGAGCCCACCCTCGGTGGTCACCTCGTGCCGGCCCTCGGGGACCAGCATCACGATCTGAGGCCGGGTCTTGATCGCAATCGCGACCATCTCGTCGGTCGCCGCCATCTCCAGGTTGAGTTTGATCTGCACCAGCTCTTCGAGCCGACGGAGGTCTTCATCCTGAATATGCCGCCGATCTTCGCGGAGATGGACGGTGATACCGTCCGCCCCACCCAGATGCGCCTCCACGGCCGCCCAGACCGGGTCTGGCTCCCAGGTCTGCCTGGCCTGCCGGACGGTGGCCACGTGATCGATGTTCACGCCGAGTTCAATCATGACCCGATGCTACCCGGACGCGGCCCTCCTCCGTCCAATCCGTCGAAAAGCCACCCGTCGAGTCCGGTTCCGCTCGTATACTTCGCGCCTCCCCCCTGGCCACCCCGGTGGCCCGATGAGTGCCCCCCGTGAGCGACTCCGATTTCCATTCTCGCCTCGACCGACTCCGTGAGGAGATCGTGGCCCAAGGTGAGCGAGTGCTCGGCCAGATCACCCGAGCCGTCGACGCCTACTTCGACCATGATCCCGACCTGGCACGAGAGGTCGTCGCCATCGAGCAGGAGGTCGATCGAATCGATGTGGAGATCGAACGGCGATCCATTCCCCTTCTCGGCATGGGCCAGACCGACGAGTATGCGATCCGCTCCGTGCTCACGATCGTGAAGATCAACAACGAATACGAGCGGATCGGTGATGATGCCAACGGCATCGCCGAGGCCACGCTCGACCCCCGACGCCAGAAGTCGAATCTTCCCGACACGTTCCGGGTGATGGCCAACAGCATCATCGGCATGCTCCGCGATGCCAACCGATCCCTCGCCAAGCAGGATGCGGAACTGGCAAGACGCGTGCTGGCCTTCGACGACACGGTGACGCGATTCAATCAGGAGATCCTGCGGCACACCCAGGACCGGGTGGCCCGAGGGGATCTCGCGGTCGACGGCGCCTTCCGAGTGCTCGGCGTCACCAAGTCGATGGAACGCATCGCCGATCACTGCACCAACATCTGCGAGCAGGTCATCTACCTCGAGACCGGCAAGATCGTCCGGCACGAGACCGAGGGTTGGACGGAACCGCAGAGCCCCGACGTCGACGGCTGAGACCACGACGTCCAATGACGCAGGAACCAGGAGAAATCATGCAGAACGAGCCCAACACCCACCGGCTCGAGGACGCCCTTGCCGTTCTCCAGCGATACGACCAGTCACACCTCGCCGAAGGCCTTGATCCCGCCGACGCTGCGGCGGTGACTCGATTCATCGACCAGGTGACGTCGATCGACTTCGACGAAATGGCCACCCTGATCGCCGGTGATGCCGACCCTGCCGGCGCGAACCCGACGACTGCCTCCATCGAACCCGCACCGGTGGTGCCACGACGACCCGAGAACGAGGAAGCCCATCGCGCCGCGGGCGAAGAACTGATCCGAGCCGGAGGCGTGGCCGCCTTCACCGTCGCCGGTGGCCAAGGCACACGGCTCGGTTGGAAAGGCCCCAAGGGCACCTTCCCCGCGACGCCGATCACCGGCAAGCCCCTGTTTCGCGTCTTCGCCGAAGAACTCTCCGCGATCGACGANAAATACGGCGTCGAGACCCCCTGGTACCTCATGACCAGTCCCTTGAACGACGCCGACACCCGCGCGTTCTTCCAGGACAACAACTGGTTCGGTCGTCACCCCGAATCGATCCTCATGTTTCCCCAAGGTGTCATGCCCGCGATCGATGACGACGGCCGGATGATGCTGGCGGCACCGGGCGTGATCGCGGTGAATCCCGACGGACACGGCGGCTCCCTTCGCGCCTTGCGTCGAAGCGGCGCCCTCGAACACGCCCGCAGCCGGGGAGTCCGACAGCTTTCGTACTTCCAGGTCGACAACCCCACCGTGCGGACCATCGATCCGCTCTTCGTTGGCCTTCACCTCGGGCATCCGGAATCTTCGGGGGAAATGTCGAGCAAGATGGTGCCCAAGGCGGGGCCNGGCGAGAAGGTCGGCGTGTTCTGCAGTGTCGATGGTCGAACCGAAGTCATCGAATACAGCGACCTCCCGGATGGCCTTTCGGAAGAGACCGATCCGACCGGCGGCCTCCGATTCAACGCCGGTTCGATCGCGATCCACGTGCTTTCGATCGACTTCATCGATCGACTGACCGACGGAGAATCAACCGCCAGCCTTCCTTTTCACCGGGCTCGAAAGAAGGTCCCGCACTGGAACCCGACCACCGGAGACATGGTCGAGCCGTCCGAGCCCAACGCGACNAAGTTCGAGATGTTCGTCTTCGACGCACTCCACTTCGCNGCGCGAGGACTCGTCTACGAGACCGATCGCATCGAGGAGTTCGCACCGATCAAGAACGCCGAGGGCACCGACAGCGCGGTAAGCAGCAACGCGTTGCAGACCGAACGGGCCGCTCGGTGGATGGAACAGGCCGGAGCGACGATCCCACGTTCAGGTGATGGTGTGGTCGAAGGCCGGATCGAGATCGCCCCCGCCACCGCGCTGGAGGCCCGGGATCTCGAGGGCCAGATTNTCCCCCAGATGACCGCGGGGCAGAATCTCGTCCTCTGACCGGGCCAGGGTCGGCCGCCACGAACCGTGGCACCCTCAGGGGTGAAACGTGAAACGGATCACCCTTCGGTCGCTCCGATGTCCTGAATCATCCACTGAGGCTCTGCTCGACCACGCCAACGATTGATGTCGGGACTGACCACCAGGTCCACCAGCCCCTGCCGCAAGGTGGCATCGATCTCGTCACGATGNCGCCCGACTCGGAACCAGACCGCCTTCACCGTTCTTCTTCCCGCGGCGGGAATCTGCAGCTGCAGCGTGTCCTTCTCGCCCCCGACCCAACGAATCTCGATCGGACGAACTCCCTCGATCAGAACCGTGGGCTTCGGGTGGCCCTGGCCGTACGGGGCGAACACTCGAAGTCCGAGCATGTCCTCGACGGTCGAGACCTCATCCACCGCGGCGACGCAGTCGATGTCGGTCACGGGCACGAGCCCGCCGTCCCGCCCATCAAGAACGGAACGAGCGTGGATGACCAACGCCGCTCGTAGTTCCTCCACCCGGTCGGTTCGCAAGCTGAAACCGGCCGCCGCCGCATGCCCACCGAATCGCTCGAGGACTTCAGAGGCGGACATGAGCCCGTCATGGATCGAATATCCCGGAATCGAGCGTGCTGATCCTCGCGCCATGCCGTCCTCACACGCCTCCATCAGCAGAACCGGACGGCCGAAACGTTCGGAGAGTTTGGCGCAGGCGGGGCCGACCAGGCCCCGTCGCCAGCCGGGGGCGGCAAGCACGATCATCGGATGGTCATCGGCGAGTTGACCCTCGGATTCCGCCCGGGTGGCCGCTTCCTCGATGATCCGCCGCTCTTCCTCTCGCCGCTCTTCGTTGATACGGGTGATGCCCGATGCGATCGTGCCCGCTCGGGCCCGGCCGGCGTCATCGTCCGCGATCTCGCACAGCAACTCGATCGCCGGCATCGCCGAGCCGAACCGTCCGAGGGCGTTGACCCGCGGGGCGAGNTGGAACTGCACCGTCTCCTCGTGGACTGCTCCCGACGACGGATCGTGCCCGCTTTCCGCCAGCAGGGCCCGTAATCCGGGAGAGCTGGTGTTCCCGAGATTTCGCAGGGCCAGACTTGCCAGAGCGCGATTCTCACCTACCAACGGCATGACATCGGCAATGGTCCCGAGGCCCGCGAGAATGGTCGCTTCCACGAGTTCCCGGCGGATCACCTCCGGGAGGCGGTCGGTCTTGTGATGAGCGGTGGCGAAGGCCCAGGCCACTTTGAAGGCGATCGCGGCGCCACAGGACTCGCGTCCGACGACCTCGCCTTCCCCTTCGATCGGCAGATGGGGATGAACGACCACCGACGCCGCGGGGAGATCAAATCCACCCTCCGCGGTCCGAGGGATCGTGTGGTGATCAAGCACCATGGTCTCCAGCCCGACTTCCGCCGCGGCTGCGATCGCTTCGTGGGCGGTGATACCGCAATCGACGGCGATCACCAGATCGACCCCGTCTTCGCGGAGGGCCAGAAGCCCATCGGTGGAAAGTCCGTATCCCGTGGTGTAGCGNTCGGGCAGCACGATCTCGACCGGATGATTCGGTGCGGAGGCTCGTATGGCCCGATGCAGAATGCTCGACGAGGCGATGCCATCGAAATCGTAGTCACCGTGAATCACGATGCGACGGCCTTGAGCCACCGCCTCGGCCAGCCTGGTTCCGGCCTCCACCGCACCGCACAGCGTTTCCGGGCCTCCGACATGCTTGTATCCGGCTTCGTCGAAAGGGACCGGGTGCTCCGCTCCTCGAGCCCTCAGGAGACGTTCCGGGAGCGGGCCGGCACCCGTGGGCTCGGCCCCGTTTCGAAATCGCCAGGCGGATACCAGACCGCGACGATGAGGCGTCGAAGCGATGGTTCCGCCGGAATCTGGCTGGTCCTGGTTGGGGGGCTCCTCCACCGGGTGCTCCACCCCTCGAGCATTCGGCAAGCATTCCCCCAGGGAGGCAGCCCCTGAAGGCTCCGGCCCGTCAGGCGATTGCACGTCGGATACCGGACCAGAAGCACGGGGCGCCGATGGGCTGGTGACATCAGAGTCTGGCTGGTCCTGGTTCAAGTGCGCTCCCATGGGTCTCGGGCTTTCCTCGCGATGAACACGGTGGAAGCCATCGCCTGATCGAATCGAGCGGGTTTGCCCGCGGATTGGAAGCCCGAAATCGTTTTCCGGACGTTCTGAACCCGGTGCACGCTATGGCGAACCCGGATTTTGCCCAAGACCGGGCGTGGTTCGTGGACCGCCTGTCGAGAGTTGCCGGTCTAGGGGTGGCCGAACGGACTGGAATCGCCGATACTTCAACTCCCTTCCCCCCCTCCACCCTGGGAGACTCTCCGTGCCCGACCGCTTCAAGACGATCCTGCTTTTCGGCGCTCCCGGCGCCGGCAAAGGAACTCAAGGAAAGATTCTCGGACAGATTCCGGGCTTCTTCCATCTGGCGTGTGGCGATGTCTTCCGCTCGCTCGATACCACAAGCGAACTCGGCGCCAGGTTTCTCCAGTTCTCCTCCCGTGGCGAACTCGTGCCCGATGAACTCACGGTCCAGATGTGGCGTCAGAACATGCACGCCCAGACCGTGCTGAGTCTGTACAAGCCGAAGGTCGACCTCCTGGTTCTGGATGGGATTCCTAGAAGCCTCGGCCAGGCGAAGGAACTTGAACAGTACATCGACGTGCTCAAGATCATTCACCTNGTCTGCCCCGACCTGGATGCGATGATCGAGCGGATGAAGAAGCGGGCGATCAAGGAGAATCGGCTGGACGACGCGGACGAACGCGTGATCCGTCGAAGGTTCGAGGTCTACGACCGCGAGACGAGTCCCGTCCTGGCGCACTACTCACCGGACATCGTGACCGAGGTCTCGGCCATCGGTTCACCTTCCCAGGTCCTCCAGCACGTGCTGGAGGCCGTGGTTCCGGTGCAGAACGCGCACTTCCACAACCCACTGGGCGGCAAGGCCTAGAAGCCGCAGCCCCACCGGTCCGAGGCTTCACGGCGCCCGCGACTCGCCGACGGTCTTCGACTGTCCCTCCGGATCGATCACCACGACGTCGGCGGGATTCCCCCACGTCGCCCTGACCACCGCGACGAAGTTCTCGCGGCGCCGGGTTTCGGCGTTGGCTTGACGAGGGTCCTCGTTCAACTGCTCGTACGAGCCCAGCACGATCTCGACCTCGACCTGCTCGAACCATCCAACCCCGTCGAATTCGGCGAGGCCGTCTTCCTGGCCCGGCTCGGGATCACGAACCGGTCGCAACAGATCGACCTTGATCTTCTCACCCGGCCGCATCTGCTGGACCTGAAGAATCAGGTCTTCATTTCGGAGCGCGGCCTGACCGTTGAGACGCTGAAGGACGTCACCGACCTTCAAGACCCGCTCGGCCGGCAGACCTGGGAGCACCTCGGAGATCTCGATTCCTCTCGGCTCCTGTCCCATCAGGCGGGCGGTCATCTTCACCCCGACCGCACCCCGGGATCGATTCAGAATTCTCCACTCCAGGATTCCCAGAAGCCGGACCCGCTGCTCTTCCAGCAGNCCCCCGCGGGCCAACGCCGCCATCAATGACTCGTCGGGCACCGGGTGCCGACGAAGCTTCATCGTCGCTTCGGTCCGCACGGCGAAGTCATCGACCGCCAGTTGCCCCAAGAGGCGTTGGACCTCGCTGGGAATGCCCACCGCCATCACCTTCTTCAGATCCAGCCCCTCGTTCGAGGCCGCGGCCCGCTGAAACTGCAACCGGTTGTTGTCTCGAACCGGTCCGCGGGGTTTCCGAGGGGCCACCGCATCCTGCTTCTGCGGGAGCGCATTCGGCTCCTCGAGGGCCTGAGGAATCCCCATCGCCGCCTGCTGCCCGAAGGACAGTGTCAGGCCCAGAAGGACCAGGGCGAGACCGTGAATGGCGGGGGCAGAATTGATCGGCATGAGCACACGGTATCGGTCGACCCGTGACCGGACCACCGAATTTCCGAGCCTCCGACCTCCGGCGTTGCCGTAATCAGTCCCGCAGCAGGGCACCGATCTCCGAACCGTGCCGCTCGATCCACCGAACCTTCTCCAGGACCATCCCGAGGAACGCGAACCCGGGCACGCCGGCAAACGTCCCATTCCGAGCGATCGGCACGATGGTCTCGGCGATCAGGGCCTCGATCATCAGCGGTGGCAACACCTCGGACTCGAGCCGGAGCGTGGCACCACCTGCTTCACGCCATCCTTCGATCATCGCTCGAATTCGATCGGGAGACAACGAAGGCGGCCACTCCGCCGGTGATCGATCCCTTTGGCTTCGCATTGCGAAATGCAACAGCCCGTTGGCCAGATCCACGATTCGAGGTTCGACCCGAGAAGCATCGAAATCGACGATCGCTCGAACCACACCGGGCTGCCGAATGGACGGACTCGATGGCGTGAAGAGCAGGTTTCCGGGATGCCAATCGCCATGGATCGCCTGCCGAGGAAGAGTCGCCCATCCGGCCGCCTCGACCTGATCACGAGCCAGGTCGAGCCGGCCTCGAAGATCGGCCACTCTTCCGGACACCGCTTCCGCGTCGAGGGAACCATCCGCCGCCAGAATCGAACCCTCCAATCGCTCAAAAGCGAGGGTGACCGATTTCGCCGCATGAAAACCCGCCAGATCCGAAGTCTTCGGCGGATCGAACGACGCTCCAGCCGCGTGCAGTCGCCCGAGAATTCGCCCGGCATTTCGAACCTCGGGCGCCACCTTCACCAGACGGCGACCATCGATCCACTCGAACAACTCGTAGACGCGATCATCCTCCAGCAACATGGAACGGTTTTCTCGACGGGTGCCGACCAGCCGAGCCACCGGTACTCCGCAACCTTCGAGATGCAGCTGAAATCCGTGATTGAAGATCGCCCGCTCGACCAGTTCCGGGCGAGCGACTCGGCGTTTGAGCAGGTATTCACCTTCGGTCGAGGAGACTCGCACCTTCGGAGCCTGACGAGAACCCGCCGGAAACTCCTGAATCCCGGTGACTTCACCCAATGGGTACGAGTCGAGCACCCGCCGGATCTCCGCGCTCTCGAATCGGGCCCGGCCCCCCTCCGGGTTGGAATCGGAAACGCCGGGTAATCCGAGNACCGTGCCGCCGTCGAGCGTTTCACTCGATGGATCTCGAGGGTGCTTCGGGCGCCGTGGGGCGCCGTCGTCTTCAGGTCGTCTGCTGGCAGGAGGATCCGACACGTGCCGCCCCGGTGGTGTCACTCGACGTTCGCAGCCTGTTCCTTCACTCGATCGATCAGTCCTTTGACCTCGACCACCGCCCGGGTGATCTCGGAATCCGTGGACTTGCTGGCGATCGTGTTGGCTTCACGCAGCATTTCCTGGGTCAGGAAGTCGAGGGTCCTTCCGACCGGCTCTCCATCTTCGCGGGACAGCAGATCNAAGAATTGATCGAGATGTCCACCCAGCCGGACGATCTCCTCGGCGATGTCGCTCCGCTCCGCGAAGATCGCGACCTCGCGGACCAGATCACCTTCATCAAGAGACTTTCCGACGTCCTCGAGCAAGGAGGCGACTCGCTGATGGAGTCGATCCCGATAGAGCTCGACCACGGTCGGTGCTCGATCGGCGACGCCCTCGAGAAGCTCCCTCATCCGAACCCCGAAACCGTTGAGTTCGATTCGAACCGCGNCGCCTTCGCGCGATCGCATTTCGATGAGCCCATCGCATGCCTCGTCGAGAAGCCGGAGCAGGATCGGCCGGGCTTCATCGAGAAGGCCGGTGGTGTCTTCACCACCCGTGATCCCGGGAACCTGAAGCAGACTCCCCAGCTCGATGGTGCAGCGATCCTTCAGGGCCTCGGGCATCGCCGAGAGCAGTTGTTCGACCACGGACCGAGCCGCCACTTCATCGATGCGGGCCGCCATCGCCGAGCCACCGGCAAACCAACGCACCGTGACCATCACGCTGCCCCGGCGGATGCGACGGCCGATCGCGGTTTCCAGTGCCGTTTCAAGCGAAGCCAGATCGTCCGGGAGCCGAACCACGGTCTTGAGGAACTTGTTGTTGACCGAACGGATTTCGACCGCGTAGCGCGATCCATCGACTTCCGCGTTGGCGGCGCCGAACCCGGTCATCGATCGAATCGTCGTGCGGGACATCCGCGGTCTCCTGAATCGCTCAGCCGCCGGAGGCGGGCATCGCGGTTTCCGCGGGTGCCGCGGGCGTCGAGGGGATGGTCGTGGTGGGAATGGTCGTGGTCGCGGGCACGGCCGGTGCGGAACCCGCGGGTTCGCCCACGGGCNCGTCGGCCGTCTCGCTCGTGGTCTGTTCGGCGGTCGCGTCCTCGGTCGCGGCCTCCACCGACGGAGCGTCGATGATGTTCAGGATGATCGCCAGCAGCAGGTACACCGAGAAGGCTCCCACCGTGCCGAGGGTCAGGACGTCACCGGTTCGACCACCAAACGCGGTATCGGTGCCACCGCCGCCCGCGCCACCGAAGGCACCCGCGAGGCCGCCACCTTGAGGTCGCTGGACGAGGATGACGAGGATCAGGGCGACCGACACGACGATGAAGAGCAGGGTGAGTATGACGATGGGCACGGTGCGGATTCCTGGACGCGGTTCAATCGCGATTGGGGGCTTGCCGGAACGACAAGGCCCGATGGAGGCTCGAACGATGCCTGACGAATCTGGTGTTCGTCAAGCGCCTGAAGAATTCGCGTCGGCGGCTTCCCGGCAGATCGCCAGGAAGTCATCGACCACGAGACTCGCCCCGCCGATCAGGCCGCCGTCCACATCGGGACCGGCAAACAGTTCGGCGGCATTGGCGGCCTTCACGGAGCCGCCGTAGATGATCCGGACTCTTCCGGAGAGTTCCAAATCATACAGGGAGCCGAGCAAATCACGAATCGAGGCATGGGCGTTCTGAGCATCGGCCGGCGTCGCGGTGACCCCGGTTCCAATGGCCCAAACCGGCTCGTATGCGACCACGATCCGAGCAGCAAGGTCGGCCGGAAGGTCCGAGAACCCAGAGCGAACCTGCTTTTCGACTACTTCAAGGGCGATTCCGCCATCTCGCTCGGACTGGGTTTCACCCACACAAAAGACCGGATCAATGCCTGCAGCAAAGGCGGCTCGAACTTTCAGGGCCAGAAGATCGTCCGCTTCGCCCAACCCATGCCGGCGTTCGGAATGTCCGATCAGCACGCTTCGGCCCCCGAGATCGGCGATCATCGACGGGCTGGTCTGGCCCGTGAAGGCTCCCTCGAGGTGGGCCGACGCATCCTGACCTCCCAGAACGAGACCGGAACCCCGGAGGGCGTGCCCCACGGACTGAAGATAGGGAGCCGGCGGATAGATGGCGATATCCACTTGTTCCGGCAGACCTCCAGCACCAGCCATGAGATCGTCGGTCAGTTCAGCCGCACGGGCCAGATCGCCCTGCATCTTCCAATTCCCACCCACGAAGGGACGTCTCATCGTCATCTGAAGGTCTCCCATGGCCCGAAGAAGGAGAAGCGGAAGGGCCAAGTCGAAACACGGTAACGCCCCCTTCCGACCCAAGTTGCAGGAATCAATTTCCGGCTCACGGCATAATGCCGTCAGATCCCCCCCACTCTCCCCATTCACCGCCCGACGATTCGACCAACATGACGCTTCAAGCCCACGAGATCCGCCAACAGTTCCTCGACTTCTTCCGCGACCAGGCCGGACACGAGATCGTGTCGTCCAGCCCCGCGGTCCCGCACGAGGATCCGACCCTGCTCTTCACCAACGCCGGGATGAATCAGTTCAAGGACGTCTTCCTCGGCCAAGGCACCCGTCTCTACACCCGTGCCGCGGACACTCAGAAATGCATCCGCGCCGGTGGCAAGCACAACGATCTCGAAGACGTCGGTCGGGACACCTACCACCACACGTTCTTCGAGATGCTGGGGAACTGGTCGTTCGGCGACTACTTCAAGGAAGAAGCCATCAACTGGGCGTGGACCCTGCTGACCAAGGTCTACGGACTGGACCCGGCCCGCTTCTACGCCACCTGGTTCGAAGGCGATGCTTCACAGGGCCTCGAGCCGGACCATGAAGCCCGCGATCTCTGGTTGCAGTATCTTCCCGCCGACCACGTCCTTCCCGGCAATGCAAAGGACAACTTCTGGGAGATGGGCGAGACGGGGCCGTGCGGTCCTTGCTCGGAACTGCACTACGACCGGATCGGTGGCCGGAACGCCGCGGCCATGGTCAACCAGGACGACCCTGACGTCCTGGAGATCTGGAACCTGGTCTTCATCCAGTTCAACCGCGAAGCGGACCGCTCTCTCAAGTCGCTGCCGGCCCGACACGTCGATACCGGCATGGGTTTCGAACGTCTCGTCTCGGTGCTTCAGGACAAGCGAAGCAACTACGACACAGACCTGTTCACCGGCATCTTCCATCGCATTCAGGACGTGACCAACGCGGAGCCGTACCGCGGATCCATGACGGACCCGGTCGACGTCGCCTATCGCGTGGTGGCCGATCACATCCGCTGCCTGGTGACCGCGCTGACCGACGGTGCGACCCCCGGAGCGGATGGTCGTGGCTACGTGCTCCGACGGATTCTGCGACGAGCGGTTCGCCACGGTCGACAGACCTTTGGAATGGAACAACCGTTCCTCGAACGAATCGTCTCCGCCGTGGTCGAATCCCTCGGCGACACCTTTCCGGAGATGCGGGAAAAGGAGACCCGCGTTCGTGAGATGATCGCCAAGGAGGAACAGACGTTCCGCAGAACCCTCGATCGCGGACTGCAGCTCTTCGACGATGCGGCCAGCAGGACCACGGACGGAATCATCAGCGGGCGGGATGCTTTCATTCTGCACGACACCTACGGTTTCCCCGTCGACCTGACCGAAGTCATGGCCGAAGAACGTGACATGACGGTGGATCTCGCCGGGTATGAAACCCTGATGGGAGAGGCTCGCGAGCGAAGCCGGGGCGGTGGGAGCGAAAGCGATCCGGTCCTGACCATTCCGCCCGACGTCCTCGGGAAGCTCGATTTCCTCAAGGTCCGAGCCACCGATGACACCCACAAGCACCTCGGCCCCGCCCTTCCCGGACAGATCAAGGCGATGTGGGACGGTCGTCATCTCACCGAATCGCTTGAAGCCGGACGTCGAGCCGCGATCATCTGCGACCGCACCTGCTTCTACGGCGAGCAAGGCGGCCAGATCGGTGACACCGGCGAGATCCGCGTCACCCGCCAGTCCAGCGCGGGGCATGACCATGCGGGAATCTTCGAGGTCGAGGACACCCGCCGCGTCGGAGACATCGTGCTGCACATCGGCCACGTGACCACCGGGCGTTTCGCCGTCGGTGACGAAGTCGAACTGGGCATCGAAGGACATCGAAGAGCCTCGATTCAGGCACACCACACCGCCACNCACCTGGTGAACCACGCCCTTCGCGCCGTCGCCGGTCCGGAGAGCGACCAGCGAGGATCGATGGTCGCGCCCGACCGTCTTCGATTCGACTACGCCGCCTCCGGGGCCCTCGATGCCAAGTCCCTCGAAGAGGTCGAGACCCGAGTGAACGACGCCATCGCCGCCGAATACGAGGTCCATGCCGTCGACACGCCGCTTGCGGAAGCCGGCACGATCAACACGCTTCGAGCGGTCTTCGGCGAGCGTTACCCCGATCCCGTCAGGGTGGTCGCGATCGGCGCTTCCGTCGACTCACTGGTCACCACTCCCGATGACCCTCGATGGATGGAACTCTCCGTCGAATTCTGCGGCGGAACGCACCTGTCGAACACCAGGGACGCCGGCGGTTTCGTACTGTTGGCCGAGCAGGGACTGGCCGCGGGCGTGCGACGCATCATCGGCCTCGCCGGCGAACCCGCGGCCAAAGCCCGCGGTGAGGCCGCGACCCTCCGCTCGCGACTCGCCGAACTCGAATCCACGGATGGTGAAAGTCTCACTCGGGGCCTTGAAGATCTGACCCGGGATCTGGATGCGGCGACCATCTCCATCGTCGACCGACATCGAATGACTCCGGGGCTGGACGCCCTCAAATCCAAGGCCAAGAAGGCTCGCAAGGTCGCCGCGGCGGCCAATCGCGGGGTGGTGGTCGAACGAGCCCGGGAGATCGCGGAATCCGAGACCGGTGCCGTCATCGTGGCCCGAATCGACGGCGCGGACAAGGACGGCCTGCTCTCCGCCATGGATGCGATCCGATCCGTTCGGACTGAATCCGCCGTGCTCCTGGCGTCCGCGGATGAAGACGCCGGATCCGTGCTGATCGTCGCGAAGGTCCCCGAACCGCTCGTCAAGGCCGGGCTCAAGGCCGGAGACTGGGTCAAGGTCACGGCTGGCGCGTGCGGTGGAGGCGGTGGCGGCCGACCCGACAGTGCTCAGGCCGGAGGCAAGGATCCGTCCAGGACCAACGAGGCGATCGAAGCGGCGCGAAACCACGCCACGTCGGCCCTGGGATGACCCCACGACCGGCGGGTCAACTGCCGAAGCGTTCGCTCTGGCGTCCAGCCCAGTCGCCTTCAGGTTCCGCTTCGATCATGGCCTCGTAGAAACGAGGAAGCAACTTCGCGGCATCCAGGCACATCTGCTTCGGCGGGTCATCCGTGCTTTCCAGGCAGCCGTCGAAGAGTCGTTCCAGAGCGTTCGTCGCCGCCCGCTCCCCGTCCAGAGTTCCCACGGCGTTGGCGTACTGGGCGAAGAAGTACAGCAGCGTCAGCCGGTCCGCATCGTCCGCGGCTCTGGCTGCGGCGAAGTCGCCATCGACCTCTTCCAGCATCATCTCCGCCAATGAGAGGTTGCCCGAGGCCGCGTGCGAGAGGGTGAGGAAAAGGCCGGCNAGAAGTGAATCATTGGCCTGCCGACCGATTTGCTTGATCTGAACTTCTCGGGCGTTCTGCAGCATCGGAATCGCACCGGCGTGATCCCCCGTCTGGAATCGCGTGCTGCCGAGTTCGTACATGGCCTTCGCGGTGAGACTCGCCCCNCGCCCGAAGGCATCGGACGAGATCTTCACGCCCTGTTCAAACTGCTTCAAGGCTGCCTCGAACTCTCCTCGCTTGAAGGCCAGCCGCCCGAGACTGAGTCGGACCTGCACCTGGCTCTCCTCCATGTCGTCCAGATCCCGAAGCGACGCCTCGGCGGCCATCAGCATCGGTTCCGCCTTCTCCACGTCACCCAGTGCGAGATGCGCCGAACTGAGGTTGAGACGCACCTGGACGATCTCCACCGCCGGATCGAAGAGGCTCGCAGGGTCGCTCGGCAATTCGAGGTATCCGTCCAGCACCTCCTCGAAGGCGGCCAGCGCACCGTCATAATCCTGCCGCCCGGCCCGGGCGGTCGCCAACGCATTCAGATGCCGAAGCCCATCCAGATCAAGTGCTCCCGCCGGGTTCCGGCCATCGGCGACCAGGGATTCCAGCAGGGCCATGGCTTCCAGATTGCGACCGCGTTGAAGAATCGTGTCCGCGAGGTTCCCGGTCGCCCGTCTTCGATTGAAACCACTTCGAGGTTCGATCCCCGACCAGTTCTCGACCGCGGCCTGATAGTACTTTTCCGCATCCTTCAACCGGCCGATGCCCACGAGCACCTCACCGAGGAACTCATTGATGTTGGCNAGGGTCCGGGGGTCGTCCTCGATCAACGGCAACATGCGGAGCGTCGGCTCCTCCAGGTGCTTCTCGATGATTTCCACCGCCACGTCAGTGGGCCCGAAGACCTCTGCGAGTTCTCGTTGACGGAGGATCGCATCCACCACCACATCCTCATCGGTTCCACGACGGGTGAATTCACGATCGAGACTGTCGACCATCTCCTTCATCATCGTCTCGCCGATATCCGTCGGCTTGAGGTCGCTGAGGACCCCGACGAAGAGCAGCAGCGACCGTTCCATGCGGGTCTGTTCATCCTCGACTCGTTCCAGAGCCAGCCTGGTCTGGCCTTCAGCCAGTTCCGCCACGGCCCTCGCGCCTTCCGCTTGATAGGCGAAGATCGCCATGCCGACCAGGCCCACCACCAACGCCACCAGGGCTGCCGCCGCGAATCCGGTCTCGATCCGATGCTTGCGGATGATCCGCAGAATGCTCTCGCCGAAGGTCGGGGCGCGAGCGATGGTCGGCTCATCGTTGAGATACCGCTGNAGATCAGCGGCGAAGTCGCCCGCGGTCGCGTACCGCTCCTCCGGATCCGCCGACAGGGACTTGAACACGATCGCGTCGACATCCCGGTGCAGGTTCTCGATCCTGGTCGACAGCCTCGGGACCTCGACCGTCGTGATCTTCTCCAACGCCGCCGAAAGACTGGCCCCCGGCACCACATACGGCGGCTCACCCGCCAGGAGCTCGAAGAGAATCATGCCCATCGCGTAGACATCGGTCGCCGTGCCGACCTCGCCTCGACTCGCCTGCTCCGGTGCCATGTACTGCAGGGTTCCCACCAACTCCCGCTGCCCGACCTCGTCATCCGCGGCGAGGGCGACGCCGAAGTCGATGACCTTGGGTTCCCCTCGTTCGTCCACCAGCAGATTCGGCGGCTTGAGATCTCGATGGATCACCCCGCGACCATGCCCGAAGGCGACGCCTCGACAAGCCCGGACGAAAAGCCGAATTCGATCCTCGCGGCCCATGCCTTCGTCGTCGGCGTATTCGATGATGGTCCTGGCGCCGCGTACCATCTCCATCGCGACATAGGGCGTCGGACCTTCGGGCGTTTCGTGCATGCCCGCCTCGAAGAGCTTGGCGACGTTGGGGTGGGAAAGCTTGGCGAGGGTCTCGATCTCGAATTCGAATCGTTGAACCGCCCGGGGTGTCGCGAGGCCGGGAAGCATCAACTTCACCGCCACCTCTCGCTCGGGAACCGATTGCCGACACAGATAGACGGATCCCATGCCACCCGCACCGAGCAGTTTCTCGACCTGAAATCCTTCGATCGAATCCGGACGGGATGAAAAGGACGTTCCGCCGCCTCCTCCCGGGTTCGATCCCCTGTTCGTCGGGGCCGGCTTGGAACCGGCCTCCGAATCGAGACCCTCCACTTCGTCTNCCAGCAGCGTCATCTCCTCACCGGCGGGACCGGCGTCCGGATCTTCGACCAGCGTGGCGGCCTCCTGAGGTGACGGAGGCGGCCCGGCATCGTCGATCTCATCCTCATCTTCCGGGGCCAGGGTCGCATCAAGATCGTTCGTGGCGGCGGCTTCCGTCGACTCCGCCTCGGCGATGGTCCCTTGATCGTGGAGATCGGCCTCGCGGATCGCCAGCCAGCGTTCCACCGCCGTGGCCAGAATGGGGTCGCCGCCGGCGGCGGCATCGATCAGGGCCGAGCGATCCTTCGGAGCTTCTTCGATGCTTCGAAGAAGCTCCTCGAGTCGGGGACGAGGAAGTGGTGTCGGTGTGGGCATGGGACCTTCAGGATGGACGTTCCTCATGATGTTAGTTTGACGGGCGTGGCGGCGCGGTCCGCTTCGCCAGATCCCGGAGCATGAATCCATGAGTGACGAGCAAACAGGCGGCATCGAATCGATCCAGACCGAAAATCGGATCTTCAACCCCCCCCAAGAGGCCGCAACGAGGCTCGGCGGGGCCTGGATCTCCGACATGGAGAGCTACCAGGCGACCTGGACCCGTTCGGTCGACGATCCGGAAGCCTTCTGGGATGAGCAGGCTCGCGACCATCTCCACTGGTTCCGACCCTACGACCGAGTGCTCGAATGGNAATGCCCCGATGCCCGCTGGTTCACCGGTGGTCGTACCAACGCCTGCCACACCTGCGTNGACCGTCAGGTGGATGACGGACACGGAGACGAACTCGCGATCATCTGGGAAGGCGAACCGGTCGGCGAAGANGGACCGGAGATCCGGCGTCTGACCTATCGCGACCTGCAACGCGAGACCGCGAAGATGGCGAACGCTCTCGACGCACTCGGTGTCAAGTCCGGTGACATCGTCACCATCTACATGGGCATGGTGCCCGAAGTCGCGATCGCGATGCTCGCTTGCGCGAGGATCGGTGCCGCTCACTCCGTGATCTTCGGCGGCTTCAGTGCGAGTGCGATCGTCGACCGGGTGAACGATGCCGGAAGCAAGGTCATCCTGACCTGTGACGGATCGTGGCGCCGTGGCTCGGTGGTTCCACTGAAGGACAACGTCGACGAAGCCTGTGCGAAACTTCCGGGCGTGGAAGCCGTGGTGTCACTTCGCCGCTGCGGAAATCCCACGTCGACCATCGCCGGCCGTGACCACGATTGGGAAGACCTCGTCGCCGGTCAATCCGAAGAACGTCCATGCGAGCCGATGGATTCCGAGGCCATCCTGTTCCTCCTGTACACCTCCGGGTCCACCGGNAAGCCGAAGGGCATCGTTCACAGCACCGCGGGATTCTGTCTCCACGCGTCGGTCACCGCCCGGAACACCTTCAACCTCAGACCGGATCGCGGCCAGGTCTACTGGTGCACCGCCGATGTGGGTTGGATCACCGGGCATTCCTACATCGTCTACGGGGTGCTCCCCAACCGCGTACCCACCGTCATGTACGAAGGGGCACCCAACTTCCCCGCCGAAGACCGCTTCTGGGACGTGGTGGAACGACACAAGGTCACACAGTTCTACACCGCCCCCACCGCCATCCGAGCCTTCATGAAGTGGGGCGACGAGCATCCCAGACGGCATGATCTTTCCAGCCTCATGGTCCTTGGCACGGTCGGAGAACCGATCAACCCGGAAGCCTGGATGTGGTACCACAAGGTGATCGGCGGAGAAAAATGCCCGATCGTGGATACCTGGTGGCAGACCGAGACCGGGGGACACATGATCACACCCCAGCCGTGCGCCACACCCACCGTCCCCGGTTCCTGCACTCTCCCCACCCTCGGCATCGACGCCGCGGTGGTCGACGAGGATGGACGGGAGGTTCCCCACGGAACCGGCGGTCTGCTGGTCATCCGAAAGCCCTGGCCCAGCATGCTGCGCGGCATTCACGGTGATCGCGACCGGTTCCTCGAGACCTACTGGTCCAGAGTCCCCGGCATGTACACCGCCGGCGATGCGGCGCACCGCGATGATCGCGGGTACTTCTGGATCCTCGGCCGGATCGACGACGTCATCAACGTGTCGGGCCATCGGCTCGGTACCGCGGAGGTCGAGAGTGCGTTGGTCAGCCATCCGGCGGTGGTGGAAGCCGCNGTGGTCGGATTCCCACACGAGATCAAGGGCACCGGCATCGCCGCCTTCGTGACCCTCGGCCCCGGACAGGAGGAAGGCGCAACGCTCAAGGATCTTCTTCGCCAACACGTGGGGAAGGAGATCGGGGCCATCGCGAAGCCGGATCAGATTCGATTCACCAACGCCCTCCCGAAGACCCGCAGCGGAAAGATCATGCGACGCCTCCTTCGCGACATCGCCGCGGGACGCGACTCCGACCAGGACACCACCACGCTCGAAGATGTTTCCGTGCTGACTCGACTGCGTGAATCCGACGGCGAGTGAGGTATCCACTTCAACCGANGCCCGCCCCGACCCCTTCGACCCCTTCGACCCGAGACCGATCATGCGCTACTTCCTGATGTTCGCGGTGTTCACCGTCGGATTCCTTCAGCCGTTTCAAGCCGGCCTCAACGCGATCGGCGCCAAGACCCTCGGTTCGCGATTCCAGGCCGGGTGGCTCAACGGTTTCGTGAACATCCTCTTGCTTTCCGGCCTTCTTCTGGTGCTCAAACTCATCGGAGGTCGCCCTCTGGGAGGTGGACTCCCGGATCCCGACGGTCTCCGCGCGATCCCGTGGTGGGGCTACCTCGGCGGAGCGATCGGAGCGTCCATCGTGGTGGTCCAACTCACGGCCGCCCCCAAGCTCGGCGCAGCCCTGCTGGTCGCGATCTTCGTAGGGGGGACCGCCTTCGGAAGCCTGCTCTGCGATCGCTTCGGCCTGGTCGGCTACGAACGTATTCCGATTCCCGCGACCCGATTACTCGGAATGGGACTGGTGGTGGCCGGCATCATTCTGGTCGCACGACCACTGGCCACCACCGACTGAACGGAGCGGGATCATCAGTTTGGGACTCTGCTTGCCGAGCAGGGCTCAGGCTCAGGGGCCGACGGGCTGGAGCATCCAGTCCGGCGAGCTCGCCTGGTCGCTCCATCGACGCATNTCGCGAAGCTCGAGCACCGTCGAGGTCTCGACGGCGCCGTCGGCCGTGGTGGCGATCACGACATCGCTGTCGCCTTCCTTGTGGCGGGGACTCACGAACCCGGCCGAAGTCGCTTCCGTCGATTCGTAACGAGGGGCCCAGAGAACGTCTGCCCAGTTGGGTGGCAACACCCGGAAGAAACCCTGGCGAATCTCACCCGTCTCACCCGGCCCGGCCTCGTCGGTGCGACTGGTCGAGAACACCACGAGTCGGTCGGGACGTCGGATGGTGGAGGTCCGCGTGGCGTAGAACGGGCCGAAGGTGTCCTCGAAGATCTGGCTGAAGCCGCCGAAGTTTTCGTCGCCACCGACGTAGACGCTGTTCAGCCCGAAGGCTGGAAAGGTGCTCACCAGATAAAGACTCGAGGACGTCGGAGATGCCGAAAGCCCTTCGAGGGCCTTCTTGGTGTCGCCCGAATAGAGGGCCGAGAAGTTATGCCCGAGATACGGGGCGAGTCGGAGTGGCCATCGTTTCCCCGCGACGTCCGCAGTCTCCTCGTCGATCCACTCACCCTCGGCGGTTCGGGCCCGAAAGCCGGCGGCGTACCCTGGAAGAACTGCTCCGCGGTGATCCGTGGCGTAGGTGGCCCAGGCCATTCCGAGGGATCTTGCCGCAGCCATTTCAGTGGTCTTGTCCGCGCCAGCCCGGACCGCCGTGGCGGCATGAATCACCAACGCGATCAGAATCACGATGGCGCCGATGCTGGTCAGCAGTTCGACCAGTGTGAAGCCGCGGTGGCTGGTTGATGATGTGAGGTTTGAAGGCACGAAGGCTGGCCTGAATCGAGGTTCCTGAATCACGGTCCATTCTAGCCGCTCCACCGAACCTGATCGACCCTCACTGGGTAGCGAACCATGCCGGGAGATATCGCCCTTCTTCCACGGGCTCCCGAAGGGATGAAAACCGCCCTCACAACTCTTAATCGAAGAAAACGACGGTTTCTTCGCCCGAGTCGGCGCCTACGGTTCTTTCTTGATTGCATTGCTTCCTCCGATCGCCAGAATCGGAGGTTCCACCCTTTCCTCGGACCTTTCGTCATGCCCCGCACCCCTGGTCCCGTCTCCATGCTTGCCCTGGCTCTTGCCGGCTCCGCCGCCGCCCAGTCGTTCGACGCTTCCTGGGGATCGCCCACCGCCGATCGGTGGAACTACGGCTTCAATTCCACCCCCGGCACCCGCAGCGTGGGATCCGTGTTCGGCTACACCGGGGACCTGTACGAGTTCGACGAGCGAGACGGCCAGATCATTCTGATGTTCGACACGTCGAGCCAGATACCGACGGGCTCGGGATTCGATCGATATCGCATCGATGAAATCGAAGTGACGGTGACCCTCTCCGACCCGCAACTCGGTGGCTATGACACCTCCGTGGATGCGTGGACCACCCACCTGCCGATCGACGACCCGGCCTTCGAGGCGGACCTTGATCCCGGACGCCCCATCGAACTCTTTCCGACCGGATTCCGAAACGGGGTCGATGCCGCGACGTGGACGGAATCCACCGACTTCAGTCTGGTCGGCCCCTTCGGCTACGGCGTTCGTTCCGCGTACGCCGCGGACTTCAACCGCCAAGGCGATCTGGTCGACGTGTCGAATTCCATCACCGACGGCCGAACCCCGACATCCCTCGCNGTGGGCCGGGTCGAAGGCGCGTCGGAAGGTGCGGAACTCCCNGAGGGCTCGGTGATCCGGTTCACATTCTCGGGTGCCGATCCCCGAGTCGCGGCCTGGCTTGGCGAAAGCCTGGATGACGGCCGCATCCATTTCAGCCTCTCTTCCCTGGTCGAGGCTCAGGAACAAGGCGGCGATTTCGTCGACCTCTATCTNCGCGAGAATCCACTCGTGAGCGCCGGTGTTCGGTCGGCGGCCACCCTGCGGATCGTGGGCGAGATCGTCGAAGACTGCAATGCCCCGGGTGATCTCGATCATGACTGCGTGATCGGGGGCGGCGACATCGGAATTCTGCTGAGTCGTTGGGGAAGTGATGATCCGGACGCGGATCTGAACGGCGATCAGGTGGTGAACGGGGCCGACTTCGGCGCCCTGCTCTCCCTGTTCTGAATCAACGCAAACACCCTCGCGACTCGAACAAGCGGTCGCGAGGGCGTTGTGGTGACTCGATCATCCTCCGACCTGTGAAGGATCATCCGTGATCCCAAGGCCGTGCGGGCTTCCATGCGGGGCGTCCGTGCCCCTGTCCCTCGCGGGTTCTCGAATCCGATCGACCATCCATGGTGCGATCCTGCCTTCGAGACCTGGCCGAGGTGGTTCCAACCCGAAGGATCAGGGCATCCTTGCCCGATTCCTTGCAGCCATATGAAGAACCCCTTCACCGTCAAGACTTTTCATCATCCAAGCGATCAGCGGGAGGACACCCCATACGAAGTCCTCCTGTCGATCGGACCGGCGGGCTGGACATCAGCCGACCGCGGACCCCATCTTGAAGACCGGCAGTAGCAGGGCGATCGCGACCACTCCGATGACGGTTCCAAGAATCAGGATCGCCGCGGGCTCGAGCACCACCCCGACCCGCTTGACCGCGACCTCCAGATCTTCATCCGCGGCGTCCGCGACTCGTTGGAGGACCTCCGGGAGTTTTCCGGACCTTTCACCGGCGGCCACCATCGCCTGAACCCCGGTCGGAACCAGATTGCCCGACTTGAACTGCACCGCGAGACCATCACCATCGCGAACCGAGGCCTCCAATCCGTCCCAGAACCGACACCATCGTCGCCAGGGCGACAGGCCTCGGCAGATTCCAATCGCATCCAGCAGCGGCACTCCCGCCGCCAGAAGGACACCGAGGGTTCGGGTTCCGCGAGCGAGATCCGCCGGTCGAATCACACTGCTGATCACCGGAAGTTCGAATCGCATCCATTCAAGCAGTGAACGACCCGCGGCCGATCGAATCGCAAAGGGAAAAGCGAACGCCAGTGCGATCAAAATCGGTCCCCACGCCGTCCATCCCTCGATGACCCCGCGGCCGAACGCCAGTACGAATTCGGTGATCGGAGGAAGCGTGGCTTCACGTTGGGCGTAGATGGCCTCGAAACGTGGCATGACCAGCGTCACCAGGAGGAGCGTGATGACGGTTCCCACGACCCCGAGAAGGATCGGATACGCCAGTGCCGTTCGGACCTGCCGGGCGATCCTCCGTTCGCGTTGCATCCAGTCCGCCAATCTTCCGAGCATTCCCGGAAGATCCCCCACCGCCTCCGCCGCCCGAAGCAGACCAGTGGCGACGGGCGGGAAGATGCGTGGGTAGGCGGCAAATGCCTGACTGGGGGGCATGCCGCCCTCCACCTTCAGTCTGATTTCATCGATCTCAACCGCCAATGACGGCGTGGACGTCGTCTCGATCGCCAGTGCTTCCGCCAGCGGAACTCCGGCTTCCAGCATCACCGAAAGGCGACGGATCATCGACGCGACCGCTTCGCGATCGACCCGACGAGGGACGAAGGCGCGGGAAACCGACTCCGCACGTTCGGCCTCGACCGTGCGATCGATGGTGATGACCGTACGACCTTCCGAACGCAGACGGTTCGCGACTTCGGCCGCGGTCTCCGCGGCAAAGGTGCCTCGACACAACTCACCACTTCCGTCGCGGGCCTGCCAGATCCAGTTCGCGGTCTCGCTCATGATCGATCACCCCGCCGTCGCGGCGAGGACCTCCTCAAGCGTGGTGACGCCTTCCGCGACCTTTCGAAGGCCATCCTCCCGCATCGAAACGATGCCGGATTCGGCGGCGATTCGNGACAATTCACGGTGCGGCACCGATGCGGCGATGGCATCCACCACCGCACCCTCGGGCACCAGAAGTTCGAAGACTCCGATCCGACCGCTGAAGCCCGTGCCACGGCAACGATTGCAACCTTCACCCGCGTGGAAGCATTCGACCGGTGCGACCGCTTCGACCACCTTGCGATGAGACGGATCGACTTCGACNTCATGACGACACTGAGGGCAGATTCGCCGGNCCAGCCGCTGGGCCAGAACCCCACGCAGCACCGTGGCCACGAGGAAGGGCTCCACCCCGAGATGCGTGAGTCGAACCGGAGCGCCGCAAGCATCGTTGGTATGCAGCGAGGAAAGGACCAGGTGGCCGGTAAGGGCGGCTTGAGCCGCGATTCCCGCCGTTTCCTCGTCTCGGATCTCGCCCACCATCACCACGTCCGGATCCTGACGCAACATCGAACGAAGCGCCCCCGAAAACGTGAATCCGGCACGGTCGTTGACCTGGAATTGATTCACCCCGGGAATCACCGCCTCCACCGGATCCTCGATGGTCGAGAGATTCCGGGAATCGGCGTCCATCGAACCGAGGGCCGAATAGAGCGTCGTGCTCTTGCCACTGCCGGTGGGACCGGTGACCAGAACGATGCCGTTGGGAGCTTCGAGGAGATTGGTCCAGGTCTTGCGGATCCGCGTGTCGATGCCCAGCCGCTCCGGAGACACGACCGCTCCTCGACTGTCGATGATTCGAATCACCACTTTCTCACCATGCCGACCCGGCATGGTCGAGACCCGGAGATCGACTCGTCGCCCTTCGAGCAGGACATGAATGTCTCCGTCCTGAGGTCGGCGCCGTTCGGAGATGTCGAGTTCGGCCATGATCTTCACTCGACTGGTGATCGCCGGCCCCATTCGATGCGGAGGGCGAAGACGCTCGTGGAGCATGCCGTCGATGCGACATCGAATCCGCAGACTGCGATCCCCCGGCTCGATGTGGATGTCACTCGCGCCATCGACCACCGCATCGTGGACGATTCGGTTGACCAACCTGACCACCGGTCCCCGCCCCGCGATCTCCGCGAGATCCGTGAGTTCCGCGACCTGNCGTTCGAGCACCGTGAGATCGGTCTCGACCTCGTCATCCCGTTCATCGATGACGAAGACGTTCGCGGCCGGAAGCCAGCTCTCCACCGCGGCGGTCAATTCACCCGCCGCGGCCGCCGCGACCTGCACCCGATGTCCGGTACGACGGGAGACCTCTTCAAAGAGATGGAGATTCGACGGTTCGGCCGCGGCCACCGTCAGGACACCTCGAACCAGGAAGAGCGGAAGCACATGGTGCTGGGCCGCGAAGTCCCGAGGAAGGAGGTCGACGACCGCAGGATCGGCGATTCGCGCGGGATCACGAACGAAAGGAAGACCGCAACCCTCTGCCAACGCTTCCGCCACTTCGACCTCGGTGGTGAAACCGCGATCGATCAGGATTTCACCCAGCAGNCGATGGTCGCCGTCGGTTCGCTGCTGCTCGAGTGCCTTGGCGAGATCGCTCGAAGTCAGTCGCCCCCGCCGTACGAGAATCTCACCCAGTGGCGCCGGACCCACGGCCTCGACACGGTCATGAACCGTGGAGGTCGTCTTTTCAGGGAGATCGGTATGAGGCGTCATCAGGTTTTCTTTCAGCGAATGGTCCGAGCGGCGGCGTCGACCGCGGCATGAATCTCCAACCGCTCATGGAGACGCGTGATCTGGAGGACAGAACGGAATGCATCGTCCGGAGCGGCAAGCATGCAACGTCCGTGGCGCTCGTTCGTGGCGTCGGCGAGATCAAGCATCGCTTCCAGACCGGCGGAGTCGACGAGCACGGTCGTGGAGACATCGAGAATGAGATCTCGGATCCCCGACTGAAGACGTTCGAGACAGGCTCGGCGAACGGAGTCGACCGACTCGCCCACCATCTCCCCGTCCAGAGAGACCACGCAAAGGGTTCCGTGTTCTTCGAATCGAACGTTCATGCCGCCTTCCGATCCGGACGTCCGCCGTCCTGATTCGAGGCCGAGTCAGCCGCATCCCGTCGAAGGAGTCGGTCGTATTCGGTCAGATCCATTCCCAGGAACACCGGAACGATCCGAGGGTCGTAGAGACGACCGGCACAGGTCCGGATCTCCGTCAGCACCTCTTCCCGCTGCATGGCGGCCCGGTACGTCCGACTCGAGCTCATGGCGTCGAAGCTGTCACAGATCGCGACGATCCGTGCCAGCAGCGGAATCTCGTCCTTGGCGAGCCCCGCGGGATAGCCACTGCCGTCCCAGGCTTCGTGGTGGCAGAGAACCCCGGGGAGGAGATCACGAATCTGCGGGATGTCCTTGAGAATCCGGTATCCGGTCTGCGGATGCTGACGGATGAGCGCGAATTCCTCGTCATCAAGTCGCCCGGCCTTGCAAAGCACGGCCTCGGGGACGCCGATCTTTCCGATGTCGTGCACGAGACCGGCGAGGTGCGCCGTCCGTACGAAGTTCTCCGGCAGGCCGATCGCAGCCGCCAGATCCCGACTGAGGATCGCCACTCGCTGGGAATGACCCCGGGTGTATGGATCCTTCGCATCGATCGCGGCCACCATGGCCTGAAGAGTGCCGAGAAACATCGAGTCGAGATCGGCGTACAACATCGCATTGCGAAGGAAGACCCCGACGTGACCCGCGGCCGACGCCAGCAGCGTCAGTTCNACGCTGGTCATCGGGTCGCCACCACGCCCACCGGCCACGAGGGTTCCCAACGGCTTTCCGCCGCCCCGAATCGAGGCCACTCCGACTTCACCGTGTTCGGGGGAATCGATCGAGGTGGCGATCGAATCGCCCGCCGCCGACGCCAGAGCCCGAAGCTCGGTTCGCCCGGGGATGCCTTCTCCATGCAGTACCTGCTCCTCGCCCACCACCGATCCCGCGGGTTCGACCAGCAGGGCGATCCAGCGATAGCCCGCGGTCGCGGCCAGTTCCGCACAGGCGGTACGCAGGAAGTCGTCGGGGTCGTCTCCCACCACGAGTCCATCGATGAGGGAGTTGAGCAGGTGAAGTTCCTCGTAACTTTCAGCCAGCCGACGATCGACCGATGCCTGGGAGGATCGATCGTGAATCCGTTCGATCGAAGTCCGATGCAGACGACGCGAGAGTTCCGCGATCACCGGAATCGAACTTCGGCTCGGCAGGTCGACGCGTTCGGAGAGACCTCGAATGAGGGTTTCATCCAGTCTTGCGGCATTGCAGATCATTGAGAACGACCCGAGGGTCTTGAGCTCGTCGGTCGCCAGAAGAGCGACTCCGATGTGCTCGTCCTGCCGTTGACGATGCACGCTGCCGATCGCCCAGATGCCGGGCATGAGCTCCACTTCGCAACCACCGTCGGCGGTCACCTCGTCGAGGCGTCGTTCCAGGGCGAGTCGAACCGGTCGGGCATTCACCACCAATGACTGCCGCCAGTTCGAGATCGGATCATCGATCGACGGCCAACGAATTCCGTTGAGACCGATCGGGATCCACGCCGCACCGACCCCGGCGACATCACTGGCCACCAGCAGGTCGATCGCATCGTCGATGATGGTTTCGGTCGTGGTCATGCCGCGCGGCTCCTCTGCTCGTCACGACCCAGAATCGCGCGGATTCGTTCCACGAGGACCCGGGGGGAGAAGGGCTTGTCGATCATTTCGCAGATTCCGGCTTCCGAGAGCTCCTCCGGCGTCAGCCGAAATCCGCGTGCCGTGAGCATGACCACGGGAATCGAGGCGGTCTTCGAGTCGACGGCCAGTCGACGAGCGAGGCCGAGGCCGTCGAGGAGCGGCATC
Source organism: Phycisphaerae bacterium (assembly GCA_002683195.1). The sequence continues at coordinate 15,123 of NYSW01000050.1, read as the reverse complement.
TGACGATCGGTCAGGACCAGGTCGACGGTCCGTTCCGCGACGCGGTCGAGTGCTTCTTCGCCGTTGGCGGCTTCAAGGACCTCGAAGCCGGCGGCCCGCAACTTGAAGGCGACCACGCGGACGATGTGTGCTTCGTCATCGACGACGAGAATGACCGGAACATTCGTGGATTGGTGATCGTTCATCAGGCTGCCAGAATGGAGGCATGTTTGGCCGGGACCCCGAACCAGAAACGGGCTCCTTCGCCAATGGTTGAATCGACTCCGATTCGACCCTGATGAACTTCCTCCACGATGTTTCGGCAAAGATCCAGCCCAAGACCGCTTCCACGGGCCCTCCGTTCGTATCGGGCGACCCGATAAAACTTCTCGAAGATCCTCGGGACGTCCTCTGGGGGGATTCCCAGCCCCGTATCGGTCACCGTGACCACCACGGATCGGGTCAGGTCGTCCGGAGCGATCTCCACCACCACCCGCTCCCCGTCCGGAACGTACTTCACGGCGTTTCCGGCCAGATTCCCGATCACCGTGGCCAACATCTCACGATCACCCTCCACCACGAGGCCTTCGTCTCGGAGGCGGAGAGAGAGATCCAGGGACTTCCGGTCCGCAGCCGCACGAAGCCCGTCGAGGACTTCCGCCGCGACTTCTCCCAGATCGACGGCTTCGATTCGAGGCCGAGCCACTCCGGCCTCGATTCGGCTGATGTCGAGCATGTCCTCCACCAGGCGGCCCAGTCGGCCGGTCTCCTCGGTCGCGATGCCGAGCATCTCCGTCCGGGTCTCGAGTTCATCGAGATCCCCTTCCTCGAGCATTTCGAGGGTCGCCCGGATCGAACTGAGCGGCGTCCGGAGTTCATGACTGGCCTTGGCGACGAATTCACTCTTGATGCGGGCGATCTCTCGTTCCCGCGTCGTCTCGTGAATCACCACCAGCACCCGATCAGCCTCGTCCAGGCGTCGCATCGTGACCGTGAAATCTCGAATCGTTCGAGCATCATCCTGAGCGGTGAAGGTGAAATTGGTTCGACGAACCACTCCGAGCTCGGTTTCCGATAGTCCACGTGCCAGGTCCTCGATCTCCCGGGCGGCCACTCGGCAGGGCAGCAGGGACTCGACGGAATTGACCTCGGTCCCGGCCTTCACTCCCGTCAAGGCNCCAGCGGCGTGATTGAACTCCCGGACCTCCCCGCCCGGCTCGATGATCAAAACGGGATCCTCGAGTCCCTGCATGACCCTTGATGCGCGGTCCGCGCGTTCAGTCGCCACCCGACGAGCCAGGACGTGTTCGCGCCGCACCGCCTCCAAGCGGGTCTGAAAGTCGAGAACCAGATCGGCCAGAGGATCCGGCAGGCCCACGAAATCCCGTTCATCGTCTCGGATCGCATCGCGACAAGCGGCGGCCAATCGACGACCGGCGAAATGCCGACCGAGAAAAACCCCGACGACGAGCGCCGCCATGATCATGGTGATGGTGAAGAGTTCCGGCATGCGGGGTTTCTCCGAGCGATCCGGGAGGGATCAGTCGTCGAGTGCGTCGCCCACACCGGTGAGCAGACCATGAACACCGGCGTCGTCGGGCCGACGCTTCGCCAGTGCGGCGTAGGCCCGGTAGGCCTGTCCGTATTCGCCACGAAGTTCATGAGTCATACCGAGCGCGAGTTGCGGCTCATCTCGTTCGGGTGCCAGTTCACAAGACCGAGCGAAAAGCTTCACCGCGGAATCAAGATCGTGGTTCCGAAGCGCGGCCTGACCGAGGAGGAAGTACCCCTCGAAGCGATTGGGCGCGAGTACCGCGAGTCGCTGGCCGGATCGGAGCACATGGCGATAGTCCTCGACCGCCATGCATACCAGCCCGAAGTCGATCCAACCCTGGACGTCGTCCGGATGAAGATTGACCAGGTCGCGGAGCGTGGTCCGGGCTTCACGGATTCGGTTGCCATCCGCGAGACAACGACCACGAAGACGAAGGATTTCGGCGTTCCGATCCCCATCCTCGACCGTGTCTTCAAGACGGGTGATGGTCGAAAGACAGGCCTGCGTTCGTCCCGCCGCGAGCTGGGCCCGGGCGAGATCCTCCAGCGTCCACCGATCGGAGTCATCGAGCAGGACCGACTTCTCCAATTCGTCGGCGGCTTGGTTCCATCGCTCTTCCATCATGGCCAGACGACCGGAAAGATGAAGCACGGCGGCGTCATCTTCGAATTCAGTTCGATGTTCCTGAAGAATCCGATCGGCCTCGGAAAGCATGTCGGCGCCGATCATGACATCCACCGCCGCCACCAGCATCTTGCTGTTCGAAGGCGCATATTCCAGGGCCGTGAGATAGGACTCGACCGCCTCGAGAGGTCTTTCCACTCGTTCCAACGCGATGGCGTTGAAGTAGTGAGCGTCGGGATTGTCACGCTCGATCTCCACCGCCTTTCGGAAACTCTGAAGCGCATCCTGAAGTCCACCGGTCTCGAGGTACAGACGACCGAGCAGGACCCAGTAGGAGGACTCGCCATCGAACTTGTCGATCGCGGCTTCGAGGTGACCCTTCGCTTCGATGAAGTTCCCTGACTCGAAAGCCTGGTTCGCCTGGTCGAAGTCGACCCGACTTCGTACCGCATCGAACTTCTTCTGGGCGATCGCGCGTTGCTCGATTCCACGCTTGGTGGGACCGGTACAACCACTTGCAAGGACGACCCCCGTACCGATCGCAAACAGAAGCGAGCAGCGGACGAGGACATTGGCGGGGGTTCGGACGGTGTTTTCTTCGTAGGTCATGTCGATCATCCGTGGTGCGAGCCGGGACTTTCCGGCGGATCGGATCGGGGGTCTTCGGTGTTCGGCGGGCGCCCGGGNCATCAGACCGGGGCCCCCACCGGATCCTGCTTCATTCCTGGTCGTTCACGGTCGCGATGGCGGAGGCGGGAGCCTCTGCGGGGCGGAGGATCCGGGCCTGATCTTCGGCCAGCCGGGCCAACCACCACAGACGTCCCCAGCCGGAGAGCGCNGGTCCGGCGACGATCTTCAATTGCGTCTGACCGGCGATCCGAAGGGCATCGGCATTGGTGAAGGGCTCGGGCTTCTTCTCCTCGACCACCGGAGCCAGATCGACGTCGGCCGTCGCGAGTTCGGTTTCCATCGGCACCGGAGGCTCGTCGGAGACGACTTCGGCGGNCNCCGCCACGATCTCTTCGGAGACCGGCCCGGAATCCGCGGTCGTTTCGAGCGCGAGGTCCGATGCGAACGCCTCGTCGACGCGCATCGGGGTCGCTTCGACCACCACCACGGTCTCCTCGATCGGCTCGGCGATCGGAAGATCGAGTTCGGCCACCATCTGATCCACGAATCGTTCCTCACGGCTGGAACCGGTCGCCGCCGTGATGGTCTCGGGTGTCTTCTGGGCATCGACTTCCGCCAGCGGATCGATCGGAGCATCCAGTCGAGCCGAATCAGCCTTCTGCTCCTTCATTTCTCGGATCTGGCTCTGCATGATGCGGTTCCAGATGTCGTAGTCGTAGAACTCGCCGGAATCGGATCGGGTGAGTTCCGCCCGCAGCTGTCGAACCCCAGGCTGAGCGGGGTTCAGACGCAGGGAGTTGTCGAGGTGATAGAGGGCCTTGTCCTTGTCGCCACTCTTCTTGGCTTCGAACGCCGCCTGGTTGTGCTTCGAGCTCATCTTCTCCCGGCTGAAGGGCAGAAGACCCTCACGCATGCCGGCTCGAAGGCTGTTCACGAAGGCCACGCCGGCTCGACCGGACTTCTCGATGAGACTGTCTTCGACGATGTTCGGAGTGATCAGGAAGATGATTTCACGACGAGTCACGTCGTTGTCGTGTCCGCTGAACGCGGCTCCGAGGATCGGAATGTCCCCGAGGAACGGAACCTGGCTGTTGGTGACCCGGGTTTCCTCCTGAAACAGACCGCCCAGGACGAGCGTCTGGCCGTCGGCGACCTTGACGTTGGTCGAGATCTCGTTGGTGAACTCATCCGGCACCAGAAGCTGACCGGGAACCTNGCCNGAAGTCACNGGNCGGAGTTGGGCNCTNGANACNCTCGGNTANAGCTCCATGCGGATNGANTCGTCCTTCGAGATGAAGGGNCGGAACATCAGCCGCACNCCGGTATCCAGATACTGAACCGTCTGGGTNGTCGTGGTGTCGGTCGAAGTGGTTGAAAGNTAGGCCACCCNCTGNCCGACCAGAACCTGNGCTCGTTGTCGGTTCAAGGCCATGAGNCGNGGTCGNGCGAGAACCATGGTGTCGGTCACGGTGTCGAGGGCGCGAATGAAGACCGCGGCATCGCCGGCGACCAGNCCCAGCTTCATGTTCGCCGGACCACTGGCCACGTTGCCGGGAGTGGCCTGNGCNCCGTAGGCGGGNAGACCGTTGNNNNCACCGTAGANCGGNNTNGGTACGNNNCCGGCCGTNCCACNNGGNGGNTCNGCNCTGCCCCGNAGAAGGTCGGTGACCGGTCCNAGGGGNTTCACNAGNNGNGTCACGTCGAGNTTGCCGATCAGNGCGAAATCCACGCCGAAGGCGTCNGATTCCGAGACCTGGACNCTGGCNATGGTGGCNTCNACCACNACCTGNCGGGGTGCGGTNTCGATCTCGGNGAGCANTTCCGCGATCCGNTCGAGTTGNTCGGGATAGTCGTTGACCACGAGAATCGCGGACTTCGCCCAGTCATCCCCNCCCATGTTGGAGAGNTCCTGTTCGATGCCGCCTTCCACCTCNCCGATGAAGCTNANCTTGCCTCGNTCGGANAGCAGAGGNGTGGNGAATTCNCTNGCATCCTTCGCGGAGAGNTGTTCNAGNTCGAACATNCGACTCTCGGTCTTNCGATCGAGNGCCTGCATGCGAGCGAATTCCTCCTGCGTGTAGACGTAGATGAACTTNCCTTCCTCGACCCANCGNAANCCGTTGGGCTTGAGAATGGCGTCCATCGCTTCGTAGAACGTCACNTCGAANAGNTTNGCACTGATCACCGCNGANACGTTCCGNCTGGCGATCACGTTCCTTTCACTCTGCAAGGCGAGCATCTGNAGGACCTGGGCNAGNTCGGTGTCCTGAACCTGGATGTTGAAGGTGTCGAACTCGTCGACNTCNACNCCNCCCAGATCGAGGAGTTCCTCTCCCGGATCGAATCCCGCNCCATCGTCCTGCAGNGGANCCGCGACNGCGGATCCTCCGAAAACCACGGCAAGGCTCAATGTGGCGNCGATCCATCGCGGCANGATGATGCTGNTGANTTGNTTCATGNTCCCAGAAACTCCTCGCCCTTCACGGGCGGATGTCGACGGATCCGGTGCCCCCGCCGTCCAGTCGGATGCCGAACTCGAGNCCTTCGATCCGCACGACNGCTGCGGANTTCCGAACCNCNACGAGATGAAACGTCGTTCCAACGACGTTTCCGGGNAACTCCTCNCCCACCCGCCGNACCTGCCCNTTGATGAGGGCGAANCCACGACCGGGCATGAGGCCCTGAACCTCNAGACGNTCGACGACGGGCNNNAGCCGCTGACGGATCGATTCCGTCGTCTCCNGGGTGTCNTCGACCANCTGANNGCCCGACTTNGGTCCAACCGNNGTTTCNNAGGTCGAATTGGAGGATCTGGGGAAATGGCGTCGNCTGATGGCNANNGGATCNCGCAAGGAGACCGGNTCCGGCGAGGTNGNCGGGAGGTCCGGGAAGACCTCCACGTCGACCGGAACCGTCGAAGCCTGNNGCTCCTCGGTCGCCATCGCGGTGCGGGGNATCGANGTNAGAATCCGCATTCGNGCCCAGAGCAGNAGCCCNAGNGGCTGNGCCAGNGCGACCACNGGCACNGCNAGNATCACGGCCGCGAGNACNGTTTCCCGNCGNNCCANNCGNCNNGNGANCNGATGANTNNTGNNNCNCAGNCGNTNCANGNTCTNNGANANGTTCNTTCCGNTGGTCATCNTCGAATNCCC
>NYSW01000049.1 GCA_002683195.1 Phycisphaerae bacterium | reverse complement strand
TCGCGGTGACCGGGTCGATCGCGGTCGACGCGACGTTCTGCCCCGAGGGCTCGACCCGCATCACCATCGACTATCTCCGCACCGCCGACGGTGACTGCAACGAGAACGGACTGCTCGATCAGTGCGAGATTGCCGGCGGCTTCGCCGAAGACTGTGACGGCAATGGGATTCCCGACGATTGCGAAATCGACGGTGGCATGGCGGCGGACTGCAACGGAAACGGCCAGCTCGACGGATGCGAGATCGCCGCCGGCGAGGTCGAGGATGACAACGGAGACGGGATCCCAGACAGTTGCCAGTGCGTCTTCGACCTCGATCGCGACGGCGTGGTCGGTGGCGGTGATGTCGGGATCTTCCTCGGTTACTGGGGAACCAGCGACCCCGTGGCGGACTTCGACGGCGACGGCCAGGTCCGGGCCGGAGACCTCGGCCTGCTCCTGGCGGCCTTCGGATCGTGCCCCTGACCGGATGGCCGGATGACCAGATGACCGGATGATCAGGTGATCAGATGACCGGGTGGCGGTCCGAGGTTCCACCGGATTCCGGTTCCGGTCGACTCGGGCTCGGGCTCGGAACCGAACGCGGGTTCGGGTGGAGCGTCAGTCCGCCGATTCGGGCTCGGGACCGAACGCGGGACCGGGTACCGAGTGGTCATGCCCCGCGTGATCGTGCCCGTGATCGCCGTGCCCGTGATCGCCGTGGCCGTGATCGCCGTGCCCGTGGGCACCGTGGCCATGGGCACCGTGATCATGCCCCGCGGCCTCGAAGACGCCACTTCCCCACGCGATCGCGAGACCGAGGATCAGCATCGCGGTCATCGAGACCCGGTCGTGCTTGTGGAACTGCAATTCCGGCAGCACGTCACTCGCCGCGACGCACAGGAAGGTGCCGGCGCTGAACGCCAGGGCGAGGGTCGTGAAGGTGATCGAGTCCGCGGCGAGATTCGTTCCCGCGAAGTACAGCCCGACCCCGACCGGGATCACCAGCGCGAACGCGAGGTTCACCACGTGCACCGACCATCCCTTCCGGCCGGAGTGCCGCATCAGGGCGACGATCGTGAAGGAATCAAAGGGCTTGTGCAGGACGATCCCGAGAAAGACCGCGAATCCGGGAATGCCCATCATCGTCGCCGCGTCGGAAACCCCTTCGCCGCTCGCGAGATCCAGGCCGGCACCGACCGCGGCCCCGAGGGCGAGGCCGGCGAGCAACGTGTGCACGGTCAATCCGATCAACGCGCCGATCCAGTGCAGTCGGTGCGATGATTCGGGCGCTCCCTCCCCGCAGTCGGCGTCATCGCCGGGTCCGTGATCGTGGCCGCAGGTGTGGCCATGTTCATCCGGGGTCTCGTGATGATGGAAGCAGAAGAACCGCTCCAGCAGGAACATCGCGAGGAACCCGACGACCGCGGCCAGCATCACGGTGTGGATCGACGGCGGATCGGATCCCGGCGGTGCGTGCAGGGCCATCTCCGCCGCGTGCCCCAGCATGTGAAGGAGACCCACCCCGAGCATCACGCCCGACACCAGCGACAACGCGAGTTGCATGCGGCGATGGGTGAGCCGAAACACCGATGGGACCAGTCCACCCGCCACCGAGACGACCAGGATGACCAGGCAATAGACGAGCAGGGTTGGCGTGGCGGTCATGGACGGACTCGAAGGGGTTCAGGAGAAACCGGACGACAGCGTATTCGAGCGTCACGTCGGCTGACCGGCCCGAACGCCGGATCGGGTCGGGACCCGCCGCTGGCCTCCGTTTCCCGACGATCGAACGAGATCACGACGGCCCTCACGGCCCGGTGGCTTCGGTGGGCCGGATGGCGGGGCTTCATTCCAGCGAGCATTCACCCGGCTCCGGCCGGAAAGTCAGGGCCGTTCGTGCACCCCCGATCCGGCCACGCATGGACTAGAATCCGGCAATGCACGGCCGAAAGAGGCCCGAACGAGCGATCCGGTCGAAGGAAACCCATTGACATCGACCCGTCAATGTCCGACCGTGTTGCGCACCACCGCATCGCCCTTCGCGGCCTGCGGGAACGGGCCGGGTTCGCGGGCCGGTCGATCTGGAAGTGGATGCCATGACTCAACAACGAATGACCCGTCAGACCGAAGCGATCTCGGAGGCGATCAAATCCGCCGGCGGCCCCTTGTCGATCGAAGAGATTCTGACCGTCGCCTCCCGTACGGTCTCCACGCTCGGCCTTCGGACGGTGTATCGCGTCGTTCGTCGACTTCAGGACGAGGGGAAGATCGCCAGCGTCTCCGTGCCCGGGAGAAGCGATCGGTACGAGATGGCGAGCATCGCTTCCAAGCATCACCATCACTTCCACTGCACCGCCTGCGATCGGTTCTTCGATCTCGAGGGTTGTCCCGGTGGATTGAAGAAACTCCTGCCTCAGGGCTTCAAGCTTCAGAACCATGAGCTCACCCTGTCTGGGCTCTGCGCCACCTGCAGCTGATCTCCGTCGGTGCTGAACCCTCTGAAAAGTGACTCTGGCAGCTCGGCCTGCCGGTCGATACACTTTCCGACCCACGGAAGTCCGTGGAATCCTGCGGGGCCGTAGCTCAATTGGGAGAGCGCCTCGGTCGCATCGAGGAGGTTGTCGGTTCGATCCCGATCGGCTCCACCTGCAGACACCGTTCCCGACCTCGGTCGGGAACGGTTCATTTTTGGCTATCGCACCTTCCAAGGTCCAAGAACCAATCGACCGCCCGAAGACTGCCGCTCGGCCACAAGCCCATAATTTATAACTACTTACGCCGATCCTGATACGAGGAGCGGGTTCTTATTCGACAATCTCTCCACAGTCTCCGAGGAAAGGGCTTCAATCGAAGGCCGCGGTGCTCTATCTTCGACTGCCGGCAGGTGTTTCACACCCGTCGGATCGGGAGAGTTGTGTATCCCGACAAGACCCCGGATCGGCTGGCCAATGGTGTTCAGTTGTTCGACACCCGCCAGTCAGCGAAAGAGTGAGAGAAGCACGTCCGCCCGGCCCCTTGGGGTCGGGCGGCTTGCTTTTCAGGACTGCCGGTACCAGCGACCCCAGCCCCCGCCGGATCATCCGCCCTTTGCCGGTCGCCTCCGCTAGGATCGAAGCATGCCACGAGAATCATCACCATCACGTCCTGGCACCGCGTCGGCACTCCTGAGGAGGCTGACCGCCCCGCTGTCGGCCCTCGCGGTCGCGGGGATCCTCATCGCCGCTGGTGATGCCGGATCCACCAGCAGCCAGGAGACCCCGCCGTCGGCCCCTCGTCGCATCGGGCCTCACCTCAAGAAGCCGGCCGAGTCCCAACCCCGGGTTCTGGTCTTTTCAAAGACCGCAGGCTTTCGACATGGATCGATTCCGACCGGGGTCGAAGCGCTTCGGGAGATCGGCAGAAAATCGGGATACCGCGTCGAGGCGACCGAGGATTCCTCGTGGTTCCGACCCGACATGCTCTCCCGATTTCAAGCCGTCGTGTTTCTCAACACCACCGGCGATGTGCTCGATGACGAACAACAACGAACCTTCGAGGCCTTCATTCGCAACGGTGGCGGCTACGTCGGCGTGCACAGCGCGGCAGACACCGAGTACGACTGGCCCTGGTATGGGCGGCTGGTCGGCGGCTGGTTCAAGACCCATCCGGCCATTCAACGAGCCGACATCAACGTCGAAAACCGTCGATTCCCCGCGACGTCCTTCCTCCCCGAAACCTGGGCCCGAACCGATGAGTGGTACGTCTACCGAGACAATCCTCGCCCGCGGGTGAACGTGCTCCTGAGCCTGGACGAGTCGACCTACGACGGTGGTGGGATGAACGGCGACCATCCGATCGCGTGGTATCAGGACTTCGATGGCGGGCGTGCGTTCTACACCGGCGGTGGTCACACCAAGGACTCCTACGCCGAACCTCTTTTTCGACGGCATCTTGGCGAAGCGGTGATGTGGGCCGCGGGTGAGCGAGCCATTCCGACCGGCAAGGATGCGAAATCCGTCCCAGAGAATGCTCCCCCCGCGAACGCTTCCCGATGAACCGTCCCTCGGGCCGGCTTGATCTGCGACTGATCCTTGCCGGTGGCCTGACGCTCTCCGGCTGCGGCTCGGAGGAGCGCCCGCCGACACCGAACCCACCGGACGCGAAAAGCGCCTCGGCGACGGCGTCCCCGACCGGCCCCGCCACCCGCACGATCGAGCATCACCCGGCGCACGGAAAGCGGCACACGATGTGGGTGACCGCCACCGCGTACTGCTCTCGCCCCGAAGAGACCGATGGCGATCCGTTCACCGCCGCCTGGGGCGACCACCTGATTCCGGGCGAGAATTCAATCGCGGTCAGTCGAGATCTCCTGGAGATCGGGCTGACGCATCGAACCCCCGTCTGGATCGAGGTGGACGGCGAAGAACGCGGTCCGTACCTCGTGCTCGACAAGATGGCCAGACGCTGGAAGGATCGGATCGATCTTTACTACGGCGTGGATCGAAAGGCCGCCCTCGAATGGGGTAAACGCCGGGTACGGATCCTCTGGAACACCACCCCGCCCTCGGACCCCTGATTCACACGACCCACCGATGAATCGACATCCTTCGACACCTTGTCCACGAACCCGGGCTCTCACCCTCTGACGAGGTCGAAAACCGTTTGATCCGTAGACTTGTCGACGTGAAGACGGCACCCGAAACCTCCAGGCCGGAACTCCCCGAGGCGTACCGCGGTCCCGCGTGGGAAACGCCGGCGATGAGGCAGTTCACACGCTTCAAGCAGGATCACCCGGACTGCCTGCTCTTCTTCCGGATGGGTGATTTCTACGAGCTCTTCGGACCGGATGCCGCCACGGCGCACCGGCTGCTGGGCATCACTCTGACGGAACGAAGCAAGGGCATGCCGATGGCGGGTGTGCCGCATCACGCGGCGGAAACCTATCTCCGGCGACTGGTCGAACAAGGGATTCGCGTCGCGGTCTGCGACCAGGTTCAGGATCCCCGGGAAGCCAAGGGCGTGGTCGATCGCGCGGTCACCCGGGTCCTCACACCGGGAACCCTGGTCGACGAGTCGCTGCTGGAGGAGGGCCGGGAGAACCTGGTGGCCGCGGTGGCTCCATTTCCGGACGATCGCGTCGCGGTCGCGGTCGCGGAATTGTCGACCGGTTCGTTCACCGTGGCCGAATGCCGGCCCGACGGCATCGCCGACCTGCTCGCAAGATTCGCACCCAGTGAACTTCTCGTGCCAGAGTCGATCGATCTGGAGGAGTCGATCCGACTCCCGGAAGATCTTGCGAACTCGATCGGGGCGGTCGAAACCCGCCGCGCGGGATGGCTGTTCACCGCCGAAGAGGGCGACCGCACCCTTCGGGAACACTACCGAGTCGCGAATCTGGAAGCGTTCGGGCTGGTTGCCGACGATCCTGCCACCGCGGCCGCGGGCGCGCTTCTTCGCTATCTGCTCGAAACACAGGCGGCCGATCGCGCCGGCAACCCGGACGGCCCCCGTCCCCTCGCCCACCTTCGGCCGCCGCGACGACGGAATGACGATCGTCGAATGCAGCTGGATCTCGCGACCCTCTCCAGCCTGGAGATCGAACGAACCAGCCGCCGCGGAGAAGTCGAAGGCTCGCTGCTCTCGGTCTTTCCCCACTGCCGAACCGCCATGGGGCGGCGAGCGCTCCGCCGCCGACTCTGCTGGCCCCTGATCGGCGTCGCGGAGATTCAAGCCCGACACCGCGCGGTCGGCGGCCTGATCGAAGACCGGGAAGCCGCGGATGCGATCCGCGCCGGCCTTGCGGGCATGAACGACGTGGCTCGGATCGCCGGGCGAGTCGCCGTGGGACGAGCGACCCCCCGCGACGTGGTGGCCCTTGGACGGAGTGTTCAGGCCGCCCGACCGATCGTGGAACTGCTGGCCGAACGCCCGGCCTTCGCCCCCGTCCACGATCGACTCGAGGCGACGATCAACGCCCTCACCCCGCTGGCCGAGCGGATCGCCACCACCTGCATCGACGATCCACCCGCCCACCTGCGAGATGGCGGTCTGGTTCGGGACGGAATCGACGAGGCCCTCGACGAAGCACGTTCGCTCGAACGCGATGCGACCTCCTGGCTGGTCGGTTACCAGGCGAAGATCGTGGAAGAGACCGGCATCGGTGCTCTGAAGGTCGGGTTCAACAAGGTCTTCGGCTACTACATCGAAGTATCCAAGGCCAATGACGCCCGCATTCCCCCGGGTTTCGTCCGGAAGCAGACCCTCAAGAACGCCGAGCGGTACATCACCGACGAGTTGAAGGTCTTCGAAGACAAGGTTCTCACCGCCGGCGCCCGCGGGCTCGAACGCGAGAAGATCGTGTTCGCCGATCTCTGCCGCTCGATCGCGGAACAGCTCGAGGCGATCGCCGCGTTCGGGGATGCGATCGCCGACATCGACGGCACCCAGTGCCTGGCGGAGACCGCGTACCGGCTGGAGTGGGTCCGCCCCGAAGTCGATGATTCGAACGCGCTCGAATTGAGCGAAGCCCGTCACCCGGTGCTCGACGCGTCGATGCGCGATCGCTTCGTGCCCAATGACGCCCGACTCGCCACCGACGACGAACCCGCGACCCTTGCCCTGATCACCGGCCCCAACATGGCGGGCAAGAGCACCTACATCCGGCAGACCGCCCTGGTGGTGCTCCTCGCTCAAGCGGGCTCGTTCGTTCCGGCGACCAGCGCGAGAATCGGAGTCGTCGATCGGATCCTCACCCGGATCGGCGCCGCGGATGAACTCCACGCGGGCCGTTCGACCTTCATGGTCGAGATGACCGAGACCGCGAACATCCTGCATCATGCGACCGAACGAAGCCTGGTGATCCTCGACGAGATCGGGCGTGGGACCAGCACCCTCGACGGACTCTCCCTCGCCTGGGCGATCGCCGAGGCCCTCGCGGCGCGGGGAAGTCGAACCCTCTTCGCCACCCATTATCACGAATTGACCTCGATCGCCGATCGAATGCCCGAAGTCACCAACCTCCATGTGACGGTGCGGGAATGGCAGGATCGAATCGTCTTCCTCCACCGGATTCAGCCCGGCCGCACCGATCGCTCCTACGGCATCCACGTGGCGCAGCTCGCGGGCCTCGCCCCCGACGTGGTGGCCCGGGCCCGGGAACTGCTCGCCACGCTCGCGGTACATGAAGGCGAAGCGGCCGCCCGCGCCGCCGCCATCCCCACCGCTCCGGCCGTGACCTCGAATTCGCAGATGTCACTGTTCACCGAGTTCCTGCCGCATCCCGCGATCGATCGGCTCCGAGAGATCGACCTGGACGGACTCACGCCCCTTGCCGCCTTCGATGCCCTCCGCGACCTCGTGCACCAGGTGAAGCCCCGCGATGACGACTGAGCCCCCACGCTCGCGTTCGACAACTTCCACCATCGCGACCTGGTTGGCGGTGCTGTCGCTGCCGATGTCCCTGGTCTACGGCCTGGGCGGCATTCTCGGCCTGATCGCCGTCACCATGGCGAGTCCGGATCTTCGCCGACACCCCGATGACCGCCGGCCCTTCGCCACCGTGATTCTTGGTTTCACCGCGGTCCTGGTGAGCGGATGCATCGCCTCGTCGATGATGATCGGGCCCGGCGTTGGTCCCCGCCCGGAAGTGCTGGGAACCCGAACCGACGCCCGGTTTCAAACACTCGACGGCGGCACGGTCGCCCTCGCCGACGTGGACGAACGCCCCATTCTGGTCGACGTATGGGCGACCTGGTGCCCACCCTGCGTGGCCAGCATTCCAACCCTCGAGGCGATTCACCGCGATCTCGCGGATCAAGTGCGAGTGGTCTCGATCGCCGCCGAACCCTCGAGCATCGTGGGCCCCTGGATGAAGGATCGTCGCCGCCAGGTCGCCGCGGGAACCCTCGAGCGACTCGCGGTCCCCAGCTATCCCATCATCACCAACGATGCGGGAACGCCAGCCCTCGCCTCCGCCGTACGGGCGTATCCGACCATCTGGATTCTCGCCCCGGACGGAACGGTGCTTCAGGAGCTGGTCGGCATGCATGACCTTCCAACTCTGCTGGTCGCCATCCGTGCTGCCACGGAATGATCTGAACCGCCACGAAGTCAAGGGACGGAAGATGAGTCGGGGGTCGTCGCCCCAGCCCGAATCCCTCCACTGCAGATCCGCTCGATCGATGAACCCATTGCGGTTGAGATCCCGCGTTGCCGATTTCTGATTCTCCGACCCGAGAATGCGAGCGTCCGGTCGAGATCATCACCATCGACGGCCTCGGAGTCTTCCGGACGTACCAGCTTCGGGTCGGGGGAAGAACCGTGAGACGACCGAAGGCCGACGAAGCGATGTTTCGTAAGATTGAAGGGGAAGAGGATCGAGCCCCCCTGCTCGTCCGATGCGGCGGACGCCGACGCGAAACAATCTTCGGAGCGATCCAATGCGAACCCTGGGACTGAATCGGCCGAAGCTCCACCTTTCCTGTTGGATGCTTTCGTTGAACGTACTGCTTGCCGGCTGCGGTCCGGGCACGGCGCCTTCGCCGCCTCGACTCGTCGGGACGGTGCAGACCGACGTCCTGCGATCGATCGAAGACCGTCCGGTCCCGCTGCAGTCGGTCGATGGCCGAATCACCCTGCTTCTGGTCTGGGCGACCTATGCCGAAGGGTCGGTACGGATGCTCTCCGAATTGGAGACGGTCCGACGGACGCACGGCGGGTCGGTCCGAGTGGTCACCGCGGCCATCCAAAGGAAGTCCGAGGTCGTGGACTGGCTCGCCCGACACGATGATCTCCCGTTGTTTCCGATCATCACCAACGAGGGCGGCGGCGGCAACGAACTCATCGACTGGAGCGATGATCGACCGACGCTCTGGATCCTCGCCCCCGACGGCCGGGTGCTCGATCGCCTCGATGGCTTCCAGGACTCGGCGATGATCATCGCCGGGATCGAACGCTTGAACGACGAAACCCGCGGCGATCGCGACACCGCGGTCACCGCGTCGCCGCGCCCCCTCGGCGGATGCGTGATCGAGCGTCGCGACGGTCCGGTCCCCGAGGATCTCCGACGCCGGACCGGCATCGTTCGTGACGACGGCTATCCGCCGTTCTCCAAGCATCTCATCGCCGGCGGCGTCACCTTCGTGGCGACCGAGGACGTCGACGACGACTTCATGATCGCGGTCGGGGCGACGCAAGCGGCCATGCTGGAAGCCGACGGGGAGGGGATCGATGCCGAACTGCAGGACGCGGTGCTCCGGGCNCTCTTCNNNGCGAAGACCACGATNCCNATGTGGCGNGGCGAGGAACCGGANTTTCCNGNNGANNCCGACTGGGANNCNNTCGANCGNCTCNGNGANCGNCGNTCGATCTGCGANGCGATCTTCCANCTCGACGACCNNGANCGNGACGGNCAGCCGATGGAGGTGNTCGAGCACCTNCTNCANCANNTGAACATGGTCGGNCTNCACGANGTNTTCCCCGANGANTGGGGNATTTCGCGNANNTCNACNCTNCANNNGGCNATGCGGACCGCCCTCGATCGGANCGTGGTACGTGGTGGACTANCTCNACGAGTTCGACGACGNGGANGAGGCGGATCGCGTGCTCCTNCAGGAGTACGCCTACTGGGTGATCTCCTCGGNNTGGGATCTGCAANGCGACTTCGGNCCNGGCCACGACGAATGGAGNCTNGTGGATCCCGNNNCGTTNCGCGANGCCCAGCCGGNACTCCACNANNCCTTCCTGCGGACGATTCCGAAAGTCCTCGTCGCCCCGCGTCCGGACCGACTCGAAGCCTTCAGGGCCGAGGGTCGCTAGCGTCGTCCAGTGATCGACCGATCCAGACCGGAACGTCACCGAGAAGNCCTTCACCCGAGTAGTTCGGGATCCGCCCCCAGTACTTGGTCGTTCCCGCCAGACCCTCTCGGGCCGTACGATCGATCCCATTGCGGCCCTTGATCCACACGCCGCCGTCGTCGATTCGATCGGGGCCGAGGATGTAGATCATCGGAATGCCATCCTTCAGCACGTATCGAAGGGNCTCGCCATCGAAGGGATCCCGGCCGACGAATCCCACCGCATCGTTCGACGTCGGCCACGAGCCATGCGTGCGACGAAGGAGCTCGAGCTCGATCACCGTGCGTACGAGGTCCCGCTCCAGGCGGATCGCGCCGGCCACATTCGCCAGGTTATCCGTGGGAAAAAGCACCATCGAGACCGGGAAGAGTCGAAGTTTGGAGAACCATGACGCATCGGCTTCGTCGAAGACCGGTCCTTCCACACTCCCGGGGTTCGATACATCGACCTCCCATGGCTCGATGGAGTTGCCGGCTTCGATCCGATCGAGATTCCGGTTCCAGATCTCGGTGGCCCCGCTGCGATCCATGGCGACGCCGGCGAACAGCGGTCCTGCCAGGAAGTCGAAGGTTCCCTTCATCTCCGTCGTCGACGTCTCGAACGGGGACAGCGATGCCGGCCCCGAAACGAACTTCAAACGCCCGTTGCCCTCGCCNTCATCGGTGTAGAACCGCTGGGCGAGATCGAGAAACATATACCGTTCGTGATCGATCCGGATGCGAAGTCGTTCGTCGTCCAATCCGCCCACGATGGCCTCGAGTCGAGCGAGCGAATCATCATCGATCGCACCCGGATCCGACGCCAGGACGTCGAGGATGGCGGTGAAGGCGAGACGTTCGATCGCCATTCCCACGAGTTGCCCGATCAGGATCGTCGGGTTCCGGATCTGTCGCCCCAGACCGAGGATCGCCTCCACGTCGGCGACCATTCGCGATCCATCCCCCATCGCCGCCGCCCTTCGGGCGTCGACGGAAAGCGCTCGCGCCGCCAAGCGGATCGTTCCGTAGTACGGGAACTGCAGCGAAATGAGCGCCCCATCCAACGGGGATGAGACCACCGCTGGATCCAGATTCAGATCCGGATCCAATTCGATCAGACCGAAGAAGGCGCGGTCTTCATTGGTTTCTGTCCCTTCGAGGCCGAGCGGAAAACCGAGGACGGGTTTTTCGGCTGCGAGACGAAGCGTTTCGAACATGGGTTCCGCCCGTTCGAAGAATTCATCACNGGCCTCCTTCGACGGGGCATCGTCCGCGAGGACCATCGAACTCGATGCGGTCACCGCGTCGAGCCACGGTGGAACGGTTTCAGCCATCGCGACATCGACCACGGAGGACAGGCCGCGACCACCGCCACCGGTGGCCGGAATCGCCAGTTCACGCATCCGAGTCATGGCGTCCCGGATCTCCGGCCAGCTGCGAGCCTCCGGCGTCGGCCCGGTCGAATCCTCTCGAATCATCGCCACGTAGTCGACGTCGATCCGCACCGGCTGGTTCCAGTGCCGGACCGCGAAAACGAGGTACATCGCCACGAACCCCATGAAGAGCAGGCTGGTGACCACGATGGTTTGATGCGTGACTCGCACGAACCAGGCTCGCTTGCGGGTCACCCCTCGGCGAATCAGGGTCGCCGCGGTCCGTTCCTCACCGAAGGCCGCCATGAGCTCATCAGCCGAAAGGCCGGCCGCCAGTCCATCTTGAAAGTGTTCGATCAGCTCGCGGGCGACCTCCACCCGCTCCAGTCGCTTCAGACGAGTACGACGAACGACCCGGGCGACGAACTCGATCAGCGGCGGAGGAAGCTCCGAAGAATCAAGTACGTATTTCAGATCGAGTCGCCCCGTCACGCGGCCGCGAAGCAGATCACGAAACGGTGTCTTTCGAAAGGCACGAAGCCTCGAAGGGTCGAAGTTCGAATCGGCGGATGTACGGTCCTGATTTGGCATGTGATCCCCAATCGTTCGTCGCCGATCAGGCGAAATGCGTGGCAAGCGATCCCATCCGTCCATTGACCACCCCGAGGGACTGCATGGCCCCGGTCACCGCCTGCCATTGCGCCCCATCTTCCTTGAGCCTGCGACGCCCGGCACCGGTGAGACCGTAGTACTTCCGTTCACGTCCGTTCTCCGCGCGTCGCCGTTCGCTCTGTACGTGCCCCTTCGCTTCGAGGTTGTACAGCAGCGGGTACAGGGTCGATTGACCCATGGCGAGGACTCCGTCGGTCCTCGAAGCCAGCATCTCCACCAGCTCGTAGCCGTACATCTCACGCTGCGAGAGCAGCGTGAGAATCGCCACCGGTCCCGCTCCTCGCATCAATTCGCGTTCAATCCGCATGACAACACTCCAGGACGATTCAGAATGGAAGTCCATACATACTATGCATTGCATAGTATGGAAGTCAAGGCAAGATGAGATTGGCAGCGCAAGCCCGAACGCACTTCGTCCGGGACTACACTCGAGCGATGCCTTGTTCCGCGGTCATTCTCCTGGTGGCGTTCCTGTTCCCCGCCCCGGGGCCCGGCCAGCCTCCGGCCCCGAGCGAGGCCACCCCGCCCACCGCCGCGAACACCGAGAAAGCCCAGCCCACCCCGAAACCCCATCGCCCGTACGCGAAGGCGTCCGCCGAGGAACGAGCGGAAATCGAAATGCTTCTCGGGAGCCTGGCCTGGCCCCGACGGGTGGTGTCGATTCTCCGTCTGCAACGGTTCGACTGCCCCGAATCCGCGGAGATGGTGGCCGACACCCTTCATGATCCGACGCTCGCCGTTCGGTGCTTCGCGGTCCTGGTCCTCGCACATCGAAACGTCCCGCAGTCCGACGATTGGTTCGACGGAGAGTCGGATCCCGAAGTGATTCGAACGGCGTTGCGAGTCGGATATCACATCGATGCCGACCGACTCGCCCGCGGCGCCACGGCGCTCTCACGAAGCACGAAGCTCCAGGACAAGATGCTCGCCGCGGAACTCGCACTCCTCACCGACGACCCGGAGCTTCATGAATTCGCCGAAGAACTGATCAAGGTCGTGGTCCTTCGCATGGCGGATCGAGAAGCCGGCGCTCTGAGTCCCCGCCTCGCCCGAGTCACGGGGGGAGAGGATCTCCGCCGAGCCTACAAATGGCGGAACTGGTGGAAGCAGAATCGACTCCGACCACTCGACGCCGCCCGCCTGCACCCTCCACGCCCGCTGGCCGGACCCGCCATCGATCCCGCCGCACCGACGCCGTCGGACCCGGCGGATCTGAGCGAGGTCGCAAGGATGTCGCTCGAAGATTTCTCCGAGCTTTCGGAACACCTCGAGAAACTGGCGCTCCAACCACTCGACCTTGCGATCGTCATCGATTGCACCGCAAGCATGAGCGGTGAGATCGCGGATGCGCAGGGCGGCGTCGATGATCTCATGCGATTCGTGGGCGACGTCGCCGGAGGCATTCGAGTCGGAGTCGCGGGATATCGGGACCGACGCGAGAAGTTCGAGAAGATCGGCTGGGACTTCACTTCCTCGATCGAAGAGGCCCGCGGAAACCTCTGGCGGCTGAACGCGGAAGGTGGCGGCGACCGCCCCGAACTCGTGGACCAGGGCCTCAAGCTCGCGTACCAACGATTCTCCTGGAATCCAACCCGTCGTGGCGTGCTGGTTCTCGTGGGCGATGCACCCCCGCATCCCGGCTGGGGGAAAGCCTGCATCGATCTCGCCCGGACGGCCCGAAACCGTGGAGTCACGACCCATGTCGTCGGATGCGATCCTTCCATCAAGGATGTGGATGAACCCGAAGAACGATCCACGACCGATGAATTGGAGATCGAAGACGGACCTGATCGCCTGAAAGGCATCGCTCGCCGCCGGCGAAGCCGAACGCGTGAGGCGATCGAGTTCTTCCCGGAGATCGCAGCCGCCGGAGGCGGACGGGTGGTCAATCTCTCCCGCGATGAACGCCTGGTCCCGGAGATCGCCGGGCTGGTGGTGGGGACCGACTTCGAAGCCCCGATGATCGAGTTCTTCCAGGTCTACATGGCCTTGTGCCGCTGACCGCCGAACGGCCGGGCCACGAAGAAACTCATTCGGCCCCGTCGGCCGCCTTCATCAAGACCCAGGCCTGCTCGAGGATCTCCCGGACGTTCACTCCGGTCGCACCACTGGCCACTACGACCTCATCAACCTCCACCCCGATCGCATGCGCGGTTCGCCGGACCAGGGCTTCCTGCTCGTCCGGATCGATGAGATCGATCTTGTTGAACACGAGAACTTCGGGCTTCTCGGCCAGCGAACCACTGAAGGCGTGCAATTCACGGCGAATCACTTCATGGTTGTGAACCGGATCACTCTCGTCCATCGGAGCGAGATCCACGAGGTGGACGATGACCTTCGTCCGTTCGATGTGCTTCAGGAAGTCATGGCCCAGGCCCGCTCCGCCGGCGGCACCCTCGATCAGACCGGGAATGTCAGCGACCACGAGGCGTCGATCACCGGGAAGTTCCGCGATACCCGGCTGAGGCACCAGGGTGGTGAACGGATAATTGGCGACCTTCGGCCGAGCCTTGCTGATGGTGGAAAGCAGCGTGGATTTCCCCGCGTTTGGCAGGCCTACCAGCCCGACATCCGCGATCAGCTTGAGTTCGAGCAGCAAGGTCCGCTCGATCACCGGCTCGCCGGGGGTGGATTCACGAGGCGTCTGATGCGTGGCGCTCTTGAAATGCTCGTTGCCGAAACCACCTCGACCTCCCGGAGCGACCACGACCTCCTGTCCGGGCTCATCGAGATCGGCAATGATCTCTTCGGTTTCCTGGTCTCGAATCTGGGTTCCGATCGGAACCCGGACCCGCTTGTCCGTTCCGTCACGACCATGCTTGCTCGAACCGGACCCCTGCTGCCCGTGCTCGGCGAAGAAGTGCGGGGCGTATCGGAACGGAAGCAGGGTGTCCAGATGCGGATCCGCGATGAGGACGACGCTCCCACCATGTCCTCCATCGCCACCGTCGGGGCCTCCCTTGGGAACGTACTTCTCACGCCGAAGACTGACACAGCCATCGCCGCCCTTCCCACTTCGGACGAAGATCTTGGCTTCATCTAGCAGATGCATGGGCAGAATCCAGGAGGCGTGAAATCAGGCGGGATGAAAAGACGCCTCAGGCCGTGGCCCGAGGCGTCGAGATCGTATCGGTGAGTCCGGCCCGAGGCATCGGGCGGAAGACATCAGTTCCGGGCGGCGATGGCCTTGTCGACCACTTCGTACCGCGGCACGGAAGGATCGGCCGGAACCACATCGACGAAACGGCCGCGGAAGCGAACGGTGCCTTCGACGCGAGCCATCAGAGTGTCATCCTTGCATCGCTGCACGAGATACCCGGGCTTGAAGTGGGTTCCGCACTGACGAACGATGATCGACCCGGCCTTGGCGGACTGACCACCATAGAGCTTGACGCCACGGTACTGGGCGTTCGAGTCGCGACCGTTCTTGGACGATCCCTGGCCCTTCTTATGTGCCATGACTGGCTCCGATCGATGCAGC
>NYSW01000048.1 GCA_002683195.1 Phycisphaerae bacterium | reverse complement strand
GACTGATCGCGTCGGGTCGGTTCGACCTCTTCTTCAATCTGTGCGATGGTGCCGCGGACCAGGACATTCCGGGCATCGAGGTGGTGGAGACCCTGGAGCGGCATCGGGTGCCGTTCGCGGGTGGAATCTCCGCCTGCTACGAGCCCACTCGCATTCAGATGAAGGACGCCTGCGCCGCCTGCGGGATCGCCACCCCCGCCTACGTCATGGCCCAGACGCCCGAAGACGTCGAACGAGCGGCTGAAACGCTGCGGTTCCCGCTCTTCGTCAAGCACTACAGCAGTTACGCCAGCGTCGATCTCAGTCGTCGTTCCCGGGTACGCACCCCCCAGGGCCTTCGCATCCAGGCGAAGAAGATCATGTCCCGGCACGGCGCCGCCCTGATCGAGGAATACATCGCCGGCGGCGAGTGCACGGTGCTGGTCGCGGAGAATCCCCGGGACCCCTCGAATCCGATCGCCTACACCCCGGTCCAGTACCAGTTCCCCAAGGGCGAGGAGTTCAAGCACGAACATCTCAAGTGGGTCGACTACGAGGGGATGGGAACGGTTCCGGTGACCGACCCGGCGCTCGCACATCGACTGCGAGACGAGTGCCGACGGTTCTTCATCGAGCTGGGCGGCGCCAGTTTCGCCCGGTGCGATCTGCGGGTGTCGCTCGAGGGGGTGCCCTACATGCTGGAGATCAATGCGAACTGCGGCATCTACTACCCCCCTGCCGACTACGGCAGCGCCGATCTCTGTCTGACGCACGATCCTGCCGGGCACGCCGGCTTCACTCGAAACCTCGTGGAGGCCGCCTTCGCCCGGCACGCGAGGCTCGCCGTTCAGGACCGCCCGATCTCCGAGAATTCGAGTCTTCCAGGCTGACCCGACATCTCGGGTCCGCGGGCCGCGTTCCGGGACTCCGAGAAGGCTCTCGCCTCATGTCATGTCTTGTCATGTCGATCACCAGAGACCGCGACGCCGCACCCGATCAGAATGCGGCGTCCTTTCTTCCGGTCTTTGCCCGCTCTGGTCGCCATCTTTGCGGTGAAGCACCCCCCTGGAGTTCGGAAACGACCAGCCCCGAACTGGTCGGATCAGCCATAATCGCGTCATGAAGATCACTCGAATCACCGCACATCAGATCGATCTCCCACTCCACGAAGGAACCTATTCCTGGTCGGGCGGCAAGTCGGTCGATGTCTTCGACTGCACGGTGGTGGCGATCGAAACCGACTCGGGCCTGGTCGGCCACGGCGAGATCACGCCTCTCGGACCGGTCTACCTGCCCTCCTTCGCCGCCGGCGCCCGCACCGCGATCGCCGAGATCGCGCCGGCGTTGATCGGCCGCGATCCTCGTGAGCTCGACGCCATCGACCGCGCGATGGACGCGACCCTGAAGGGACACCCCTACGCCAAGAGCGCCCTGGACATGGCCTGCTGGGATCTTCTGGGCAAGGCCGCGGGANTGCCACTGGTGACGTTGCTCGGCGGTCGATGCGGCGAGGACTTCACCCTCTACCGGGCGATCTCGAAACAGGAACCCGACGCGATGGCGGCCAACCTCGCCGGCTATCGGGACGAGGGCTACCGACGATTCCAACTCAAGGTCGGNGGCGACGTCGCGACCGACATCGCCCGCATCCGCGCGTGCCGGGCGGTCCTGGAGACCGGCGACATCCTCGTGGCGGACGCGAACACCGGATGGCATCCGCACGAAGCCGCNAGNGTGGTTCGNGCCGTCGCCGATCTCGACGTCTACATCGAACAACCGTGTGAACGTTACGAGTCCTGCCGCTCGATCCGTCGCCGGACCACCCAGCCCTTCGTGCTGGACGAATCGATCGACGACCTCGCCACCCTGCAACGGGCGATCGCGGACGACGCGATGGACGTGGTGAACATCAAGATCGGCAAGTTCGGGGGCATCACCCGGGCCCGGCAGGCCCGCGACCTCTGCATCCGCAACGGAATCGCGATGACCATCGAGGACGCGTGGGGCGGCGACGTGGTCACCGCGGCGATCGCCCATCTCGCCCACAGCACGCCGACGGATCTCCTGTTCACCGCCACCGACTTCAATTCCTACGTGACGGTGTCCACCGCCGAGGGCGCGCCGCGTCGGATCGACGGACGCATGCGAGCCCCGGAAGGACCGGGACTGGGAATCGAACCCCGACCCGAAGTACTTGGAGATCCGGTGTTCAGCGTCGGTGCGTGACGCATCGGTTTCCGGCCGAGGCCGCCAGACGCCGACCCACGCCGCGGAACACAGGAAGAATCCGAATCCATCCGAATTCATCCGAATTCATCCGAATCCATGCGAATCCATGCGAATCCATGCGAATCCATGCGAATGAAGAATGCCACCGGACCATGGCCCCCGAGCCTCAGGCGGGAATCGGGAAACGAGCGAGGAACTCCCGAAGACGAGCCGCCGAGGGAGGGCTCGGCAGCACCATGTGGATGCGATCGGGGCGATCCACCAGCACCTTGAGCGGCACCCCTCGTGGGATGTCCACGCCATGCTCCGCCAGCACCGACCACGGATCGGTCAGGTATCGATCGAGCATCGCTTCGTCGGTTCGCGTCAGCTCCAGCAAAGCCTGGTATCGCTCCGCGAGTTTACCCAGCGGAACCGGAGACCAGCTTCGCAACGGACATCGCATCACGCCGCAGAGTGCTTCGAAGAGTTTTCCATCGACCGACAACTGACTCAGACGTCGTCCGATCTCGGTGTCCCGGGCGGGTGGGCGACGCAGATGGAACACCCGGTTGTCGTTGACCACGAAGACGATCTCCACCTCGGATGGGATCTCGATGCCGTGCTGCCGCACGCCTTGATGCGGATCGGCCCGCAGACGTGCCACGAACTCGTCGGGCTCGGCCCAGTGGCCGAGTATCATCCCAAGAAGGCCATGGGATGCGTATGGGAAGTGATCGCCCTCGTCGGTCATGACTCGTGATGATCGTCCATTCCCGTGATGCGTTCAAGTTGAAGACCGACGTATTCCCCGTAAATGGAGCGGATTCGAGGTGAAACCAAGCGTTTCCAGTCCACTCGATCTCGGCGGCACCTGGCGAAACCGGTCGGCGGCGGAAACGATCGGGATGCTCCTTCGACCCGAAGTGCTCGAGGCGATCGGTGTCACCAGAGTCGCCCACGTGGACGGACTCGACCGTCTCGGTCTCCCCACCGTGGTCGCCCATCGGCCCCGCGGAACGAGCCTCTCCTCCCATCAGGGAAAGGGGATCGACCACGAACTCGCCACCATCTCGGCTCTGATGGAAGCGTTGGAATGCGATCGGGCCGAGCGATTCGAACGTGTCGATCGGATCGCCTCGCTGAACGAACTGCTCGCCGAAGGTCGAACCGCTGTGGTTCCTGAAGATCTTCCCGGCCCCCGGCTCTTCTCCTGTCCGCCCGGCGTGGAGGAGGACCTTGCTCGCGACTGGATCGAGTTCGAGGATCTCGGTGCCGCCGGTGGCGGTGGCGAACATCTCGTGCCCGCATCGCTGGTGCGTCTCGACTTCGATACGGACCATCATCGCCATCGACTGGAATCCCGATGGCTCCCACCCAACACCAACGGGATCGCCGCCGGCAACAGCGAGTCCGAAGCGGACCTGCATGCGATCTGCGAAGTGGTCGAGCGACACGCGATGGCGGCTCCGGCCGCGATGGTCTCCATGGATCCCGACGGAACTTCGGATCCTCTGATCTCCACCCTTGCTCGGCATCTCGACGATGCCGAGATCGAGGTCAGGCTCCAGCTTCGACTGGGCCGGACCTGCAACGACCAGCATTTCGTCCGGATCCCGACGTATCTCTGCCTGCTCATCGACCACGGACCGAAGGCGATCAGACGGCCTTCGTCGTTCGGATCGGGATCGCATCCGAGTCCACGAGTGGCCATCCTCCGCGCGATCACGGAAGCGGTGCAGGCGAGGACCTCCCTGGTCGCCGGAGCCCGGGACGATATTCTTCCCGAGGTCTACGAGCGATCGAGCCAGGCGCACCACGATCAACCCGAACCGGAGCGAATCGGCAGCCAGCCCATCCAGCCCATTGGAATCACGCCCACCAACACCGGGAGGCTGGTGGAGGCCTGCATCGGTCGACTGGCGGACGCCGGATTCGATCGCGTCCTGGCCCGATCGCTGGAGTCCGCGGACGAGGATGCGGCGGCGGCGGTTCCCGTGCGGCGGATCGTGATTCCCGGCATGCACTTCGACCCCGGCGTCCAGCGACTGCGAGCCGCCNTGCAATGAAAGANCTCGCCCCCATCGTCGCCTTCGCNGGNCCNTCGCTNCCCCGAGCNAGGGCGNTCGAGATCCTGGGCCCCTCGGGAATCGTGCTTCCACCCGCGTCCGCCGGGGATCTCATCCGGGCCCTGCGGCTGCGCCCCCGAGCCCTGGTACTCCTCGACGGTCGATTCGACGACGTTCCATCACCCTGGCACAAGGANCTTCTCCTGGCGCTCGAACTGGGANTNCACGTCTTCGGTGGNGCCAGCATGGGGGCCCTCCGCGCGGTTGAATGCGAACCGTTCGGGGTCGTGCCGGTCGGCCGCATCGCCGACTCCTATCGANNCGGNCGTCGCGAAGACGACGCGGTGGCGATCTCCCATCTCCCGGAAGCCGGTGGCTGGCGGCCGNTNTCCACCGCACTGGTCGACCTCGAGGCGATGGTCGAATCGAGCACCCGCGACGGCACGATCTCCGCGGAGCGGGGCTCGGAACTGATTCGCGAGGCCCGTGAGACCCCCTTCCCCCGGCGCTCGAGACCCGAAGAGATCGGGAAGATCGAGCAGACCCCCGGATTGAAGGAACAGGACGCCGTCCTGACCTGTGTCAAGGCCGCGGAGACCGAGGGACGAAGACCGCCGGGCATCCGGGTTCCCCGCACGACCTGGCTCCTTCGGCTCGCCCGGTTCGCCCTCGGAAGTCCATTTCCTCCCTGCCCCGAGCTGCCCGATCACGAGCGTCGATTCACGGCCGCGGTGAAGGCGGATCCGTGGATCGCACCGTTGTTCTTCGATGCCATCACGTTCGAGTCCGTTCGAGTCGGCGATACTCCTCGTTCCCGGCTTTCCAGGGAGAGACGCGACGCGTTGCATGATCATCACCTCGCCCGGATTCCCGGTGACCACCCGCGGCCACTGACCGGTACGAACCTCATCAACCGCATCACCGACCGTCAGATCGAAATCCTCGAGGCCATTGATGGCCTCGAGCTCGGCAACGGACCGGACGGGTTGATCGACCAGAATCAGGGCTCTGGCGCCCGCGATGACGCCCTCACCCGGATCTCGCGATCGGAAAGCATCCCCCCGATCAGGGATGCCCTTTTGGAGTCGGATCCCGAACGACTTGCTGGTAACATCAAGCGGCACCTTGGCTGACTCTTAAGACGAAAAATCGTGGAAGGACCAAAGACATGATTTCGCGGCAGGAACAACCTCTGTCGGCGTTCACCATGATCTCCAGGCCACGCTGGATCTGGCTGGTCATCCTCTCGCTCACCGTCATCGCGGTGCTGACCTACGGGTTCCTCGGATCCGTCCCGAGAACCGTGGAGGGAAGCGGACTGACGCGTTCCCATCTCGAGCTCTACACGGTGGCAGCACCGCAATCGGGAATCGTCGAGAAGCTCCACATCGACGTCGGCTCGAAGATCGAACTGGATACCCCGATCCTCTCCCTCAGTGCCCGGGTCTTCGAAGTGCAACTGCAATCGGCGCGGGAGCGATTGACCCTTCTTCAAACCGAAGACGAACGGCTTGAGACCACCACGGAATCGACGCTGGCCGAAACCCGCGCCCGACTGAATTCCTCGATCGAAGAAGGCGAAAAAAGCATCCGGGACTCCACCGAGCTGCTCGATCTCCGAGAACGACTTCTCGACGAGCAGGAGAAACTGCTCCAACAAGGGTTCGTGGCGAAGGAGACGGTCCTCGCGACCCGGACCACCGTGGCCAGTCTTCGTTCCGAGATCGAAAGCGCCCGGACCAGCATCGCCGCTTCTCGACTCGAAGCGTCTCAATCCGAAGCCACCATCGCGCAGGCCCGATCCGGGCGACGCGAAGCGATCCAGCAGGCCCGGGCCACGATTCAAAAGCTCGAGAAGCAGCAGCTCAACGACTACACCATCCGCTCGGTGGTCACGGGCACGGTCATCGAGATCTCCAGCAGCGTCGGCGATCCGGTGAGCGAAGGCGAAAAGCTGATCGTGGTCGAACCCGCGGGTGGAGCGGAGGAAACCGTCAAGGTCATCGCCTTCCTTCCTCAACGCAAGGGCAAGGAACTGCAGGTCGGTGATGCGGTCCAGGTGAGCCCCAGTTTCGCATCACGAAGCCGCTACGGATTCATCAAGGGAACCCTGACCAGCATCGCCACGTACGCGGCGACCGATGGCGAACTCAGCGATTTCATCGAATCGAGTTCGATGATCGCCGACCTCAAGCAGAAGTACCAATCCGTACTTGTGGCCGAGATCAGCCTCGAACGCGACTCGAAGACCGAAAGCGGTCTCGCCTGGAGCACCCGGAATGGCTGGCCCGGCAGGATCTCGCCGGGAACGATTCTCGACCTGCAGGTCATCTTCAAGGTCGATCGACCGATCGTCCTCCTCCTCCCCTGGCTCAGGTCCCTCATTGGTGAGTGACGCGAAAACATCACGAGTCTCGACCCCCTCGATTCTCCAGATGCAGCCGACCGAGTGCGGCGTGGTTTCGCTCGCCATCGTGATGGCGAGTTTCGGCAAGTGGGTACCCATCGCGGAGATCCGCGAAAAGACGGGGCTTGATGGAAACGGGCTCAGCGTCGCCGGAGTGGCCCGAGCCGGCCAGGCCTTCGGACTCGAACCGCACATCTACAAGTGCGAGACGGATGCGCTGGGCGGGCACGACATGCCGGTCATCGGCTGGTGGGAACGCCGACACTTCGTGGTGATCGAAGGGCGAGGGCGGGGAGGATGGTGGATCAACGACCCCGAGGCCGGACACCGCCTGGTTCCCGAGGAGGAATTCGAAGCGAAGTTCTCGGGGATGATCATTGAATTCAAACCGGGCGATGCCTTCGAGCCCGGGGGCCACCCCCCGCGGACGTTCCAGTCGCTTCGCCGGATGCTGGCCGGCGGGTCCAGTGGTTTCACCGCCTGCATCCTCTCATCGATCGCGGTCATTCCCCTGCACCTGGCCATGGCCGGGTTCCTGACCTACTTCGTCGATCGCGTCCTGGAACACCCCAGCAAGGAGATCCTGCATCCTTTCCTGGTCGCGGTTGGAATCGTGGTGATTCTCCGGGCCGCACTGTCCTTCATCCTGTCCCAGACCCAGCTGAGGTTGAGAACCGCCGCCGGCCTGCGAATCGAAGTGGCGTTGCTGCAGAAGACGCTGGGCCTGAGCGACCGGGAGCTCACACTCCGCCTTCCGGGTGACATCCAGCAACGAATTCCCATCGGCCGAGGGATCGCAGGAAGCGTGGTCGGCTCGTTGTCGATGCTGCCCTCGCGGATTCTCTCGATCCTCGTCTTCGGTGGCGCCGTCTTCCTGATCTCGCCCGTCGTCGGTTTCGGCGTGATTCTTGCGTCCGTCGCCGGACTCGGGATCGTCAAGGGTGTCAATCGTCTGCTCTTTGAATTGAACACCAAGTCACAGGTCGCCATGGCCAGCCAGCGATCGACGATGTTCGCGGGGCTCTCCTCGCAGGCATGGCTGTACGAATCGGGTTCGGTGACCGGCTTCCTTGAACGATGGACCAGCGAACTCGCCTCTGCACGCTCCCTCTCCCAGCAAAGCTCCCGGGCCCGGCTTTTCGCCTCCTCGGGCCGGGGGTTTCTCTCGAAACTGGTCTCGCAGGTCGCCACCCTCGTCTTCGGCGGACTCGGGGTGATCGCCGGTGGAGTGACGATCGGCGAACTGGCCGCCCTTCAGCTGCTGGTCGGACACGCGGAAAGCGCGCTCGGAGGGGTCATCGGATTCGCGCAGTCGCTACCCGTGCTCAAGTCGAACATCGCGCGACTCGAAGACATCATGGATTGTCCGGACTCGTCCACCGAGAGAAACATCGTGACCGCCGGACGCGCGGGTCCTCCGGGGCTCGAATTCGAAGGGGTCCCGGTCGGCCGCGAGGGTTTCCTCCAGGGTGTCGCCGCCCCAGACGTCGTGACGGTGATCGACCAGTGTCCCGAACGACTCATCCCCTACCTTTCCAGACGTCTCTCCGGCAGGCTGCGAGGCCCGGGCACGATCTCCTGGCGAAAGACGGGCTCGCCTGAAGACGGCGTTCCGACCCTTCGCGTCGTCCATGGGCACTGCCCGCTCTTTCCCGGCACCTACGCCGAGAATCTCGGGGGCTTCAATCCGGACCGATCGCACGAGGCGATCTGGTCGGCTCTGGAGTCGGTCGATCTCGCGGGCCGATTCGAGGCGCTGCCCCTCGGGATACAGGCACCCGTTCATTCCGTGGACGGCTTCGGTTCCGGCGAAGACTCGGTGAGGCTCGAACTGGCCACGATCCTGATCGATGCCCCGCAGGTCGTGGTCGTCGCGAGCGGAATGGCGTCACTCCCCCGCGAGGATGCCATGGGGTTGCTCGATGTACTGGCGAAGAACGGAACCGCGGTCCTGGTCATCGAACCCGGCGCGCCCGTACCCGAAGGCGCCGTCCGCCTCGCCATCGAATCTCCCGCGGAGGACGAACGATGACGTTGTCCGAAGCAGAACGTAACGCATCGGCTGACG
The DNA here is from genome assembly GCA_002683195.1 of Phycisphaerae bacterium. Next base: position 8,058 of record NYSW01000048.1, on the reverse strand, counting down.
CTCGCGAGTCGCTCATCCGCACCTCGCTCGACTTGTATCGCCTGCCGGGGATCGGGCTTGATGTCGAAACCACTCCGGCGTGCAAGGCGATTGAACTGGCCTGCCGATACCTCGGCGTCGACGTGACACCTCTCTCCATGCTCGCCGACGCCCCCGACCTCGCGGCCGCGGTGGGTCGGCTCGGCCGCAATCATGAAGTATTCGGGCGGACCATCGACCTCCAGGCCGGTTGGTGGCGGAGCAACGGTGAGATCCTCGCGGTGAATCACCGGACGTATGGCCCCTGCACGCTCGTCCCTCAAGGCAGCCGGTGGAAGGCCCTCATCCCCGTCGATGCGTCCCGGGTCGAGGGTCGGACGGTCGATGCCGAATTCGCCGGGCACTGCGATCCCATCGCGTTCGAATTCATGAAGATCCAGCCGACCGCCAACCGCGGTCTCTTCGGACTGCTGGCCACCGCGACCCATCAACGCTGGAGGGAGATCTGGTCCCGGATCTCCGCCGGGGTGATCTCGGCCCTCCTCGGACTGCTGGTTCCCATCGTGACCGCGGTCACCATCAATCAGGTCATTCCCGATGGTGAAGCATCGGGCGTGATCGGCATCGGGCTGGCCCTGATCGTCGCGGCGGCTGCGACCTCGGTTCTCGGCCTCGTGGGCGGACTCGCGACCCTTCGGTTCGACAGCACGGTCGCCTACCGGACCGAAACCATGGTCCTGGCCCGCGTGATCGACCGATTCCGCCGAGCCAAGCAAGAGTTCTCCGATGGTGAGATCATTCAACGGATCACCTCGGTCACCTCCGCGATGGGAACCGTCACCCACGCGACCGACAAGGTGGTCGTGGAAGGGATTCGAGGCTTCGCTCACCTCCTGCTCCTCCTCTACTACAGTTGGATTCTGGCGGTCGTGGCCCTCGCGACCTTGGTCATCGCCCTCGCGATCATCTTCGTCGAGTCGATCCTTCAAAACCGTTTCGTGGCCGCATCCCAGGCCGCGGCCGGCCGATCGGAAAGTCTCTCGATCGAGATGCTCGAAGGTCTTGATTCCATTCGAGATCGCGACATCGCCGAACCCCTTCTTCTGAGATGGACGGCCCTGCGCGGGCAACTCTCGAATTTCAGCTACCTTTCGGCCACGATCGCGAACACGCGCACCCTGACCCTCACGCTGCTCGGAGGGTCGGTCTCCCTGCTGGTCTACTTCCTGGTGGCCGGGCACTACGCGGGGGATCTGAACGTCGGTAATTTCGTCGCGGCGACCATGGCCATCTCGGTCGTGATGTCCTCCCTCGGGAAGACGGCGGGCGTGATGGCCGCGATCGCGACCGTCGCCCCCGTGTTCAATCGACTCCGGCCGATGCTCGACACCACGGCCAGCGAACACGTGAACACCGATAGCCCCACCGGGTCCGACTATCGGTTCGACTTCCAGGGCGTGTCGATCAGCGACACCAGTTGGGGACGTACGGAGCTCACGAACTGCTCCTTCCAGATCCAATCCGGCAGCCTCACTGTGATCTGCAGTGAACGTGCCATCGCCCAACGAGTTCTTCTCGAGGCCCTGGTCGGACTGCGGCCGCCCGACAAGGGGCGAATCCTGCTCGACGAACGAAGCCTGAGCAGTATCGAAACGAGTGCGATGCGAAGGTTTGGCGCCATCCTGATCGAGACTCCGCGGGTGCTCCCGGTGACGATTCGCAAGAATCTCGACCTCGAGCGAAAGTTGAAGGACTCCGACCTCGAAGCCGCCATGGAGCGAACCGGGCTGAAGGAGATCGTCGACCGACTGCCACTCGGTCTGAACACGATCCTCGATGCTCGAAGAACCAGCGCCGTCCTCGCCACGAGGCTCGCCGCCACCCGTTGCCTCCTTCATCCCTTCCAATTCGTGGCCGCGATCGAACAGCCGGTACTGCTGAACACTGAATGGGGTCGAACATTCATGGACGAACTCACGAGCCGGGACTGCACCCGCGTGATCGCGACCTCGAGCCCACGGCTCCTCGCCCGAGCGGATCGCATCCTGGTCCTCGACGAGCGGGGCGTGCTGATCGCCGACGGTGATCTGGAATCACTTCGAAGTGGCGACGTGACGCTGCCACCATCGATCAGCGAGGCCATCCGGTGATACGGAGTGCGAACATCCTCCGGTCCGGCGGAATCCTCGCCTTCGCGACGATCCTCACCACCGGCTGCGCCCAGGAGTGGGTGGAGTCGCGTGATGGCATGAGCCGGAACGAGTTGGAGAGGATCCGTACGATCAACGCGCTCGAACTGTCGGCCCAAGCCGCGACCCCGCCGGCCGTCGATCCGAAGGAAGTCAACCCTGCGGATCCTCAAGTCGCCGCCCTCAAACGCATGCTTGAAGACGCGTCTCCTCGGACGCTCGACGTCGGCCTCGATGATTTTCGATCCTCGCTGCTGTCCAACAATCTCCAGCTCGAAGTCGCGCGATTCAGCCCGGAGATCGCCGCCGCCCAAGTCCGGAGCGAGTACGGCAAGCTCGACGTCACGTTCGGTACCACCGTCATGGCCACGCAGCAGGTCCAGGATGCCAGCAGCAACAATCTCCCGAATCTCGCGCTGAGCTCGGAATACACGGAGGCGGAGACCACGCTCAGCGTTCCTCTCGCGATCGGTGGCACCATCGATCTGACCGCCGATCTCTATCGGTACGAGACCGAGTACTACGAGCCGACGCCGCTCGGCAGTTCCAAGGCGTTCCCGTCCAATCTTTCCGTCGAAGTCACGCTGCCCATCCTCGAAGGCGCCGGATACGACGCCAATCTCGGCCCGATCGCGATCGCGGCCTACGACGAGCGAATCTCCGAAGTCGAACTTCGTTCGATGCTGTCTTCGCTTCTTTCCTCGTCCGAGCAGGTGTACTGGCAGTTGCTTCGATCATGGAAATCGACCGAGATCCAGCTCCAACTTCTGAAGCTCGCACGCCAACAGGTCACCGACACCGAGGCCCTGGCCAAGGCGGGTGTCGTTCCCGCCTCCCAGAGGTTCCGGGCTCAGTTGACGGTGGAACAACGGCAGGCCTCCCTCTTCGAAGCCGAACTCGACCTCCGTCGCGACATGCGGTCGGTGAAGATCATCATGAACCGACCGGATCTGCCGCTCGACGGTGATCGAGTGATCAAGCCGTCGACCAAGCCGCTCCTGCGTTCCTTCGTGCTGAATCGCGTGGATCTCGCGATGATCGCGGTGAAGAATCGATCAGAACTCCTGCAGGCGAGACTCCAACTCGAGCAGGACGACCTGAAAATGCGGATTGCCCGAAATGCCCTGCTCCCTTCCCTCGGCTTCACGGGATCGGTCGGTCTTCTGGGAATCGGAGCCAATGGCGGACGAGAAGCGATCAACACGATGTTCGACGGCACCTATCCACCGGGTTGGTCCGTGGGCCTCGATCTTTCCATGCCGATCGGAAATCGCGAAGCCGAAGGCGAGTACCAATCGGCGGTGATCAGCCGGCTGCAGACCCTGTCGAAGCAGCGAGAACTCACGATGCAGATCGCCCAGGACGTCTACGACGCGGTCGATCAGCTGGAGCTGACCTGGGCGAGACTCCTCGCCTACCGACGGGCCCAGTCGGATGCGGAGAAGAATCTGGATGCCTCCCGCCTTCTCTTCAAGAGCGGCGGCTCGACCTCGATGGATGTCGCCCTGGCGATCGAAGACCTGGGGGACGCCCGTCTTTCGGTCCTGGATTCCGAGATCACCTACCAGATCGCGATGATCAATCTCGCCACCGCGACCGGAACCGCCCTGGGACGGCAAGCGGTGGAGATCGGTACCGAAGATGCCGGTCCCGCCTCGGACTGAGCCGATCGATCGTGACGATGGAGCCGGAAAGAAAGAAGGCCCGGACGTGCAGAACGCCCGGGCCTTCGGTGTGATTTCTGGAACGAATTCAACGGGTCGACCCCGAGAGCCAGTCGCCTCTCCGGTTCAGGTCACGAAACCGGGGACCATGGCGACCTCGACCGCCACGGCCACGGTCGTTTCGACCTCGGTGGCTTCGGTGGTCGTGGTCTCCACCGCTTCCACTTCCGTGGTCTCCGCGTCGACGCTCTGGGTGGTGTTGGACGCCGTCGCCTCGACCCCCGCACCAGCGAAGGTCTCGGCTTCGTCGATCGAGACCTCGGATTCAGCGCCCATCGGAAGGGCGATGTGCATGGTCGTCGCATCGTCGACCGCAAGCTTGAAGGTCATGCCTCCGGGAGCGGACGCTCCCGCCGCGGCGATCGCGGCGTTGATGTCGCTGCGAATCGCAGCCCCCGTGGCATCACCGGAATGGACGTGCCAGGTGGCCCAACGACGAATATCCGCGATCGACGGGCTCGAACCCAGATCGCCATCGACGGATGAACCGTGCTTCTCTTCGGTCACGACGACGTGGCGAAGGCCGTTCTCGTCCTGGAGGATCTCGTACTTCGGATGAGGATGGATCGTGACGCCGCACTCGGCGGAGACTCCCGCTGGATCGGCGACGAAGCGGGCGCGAAATTCGGGATCTGACGCTGCACGGGCAAGCATGCTTGCAGCCTTCATCGAATTGGACATGATTTCAAACTCCATTGCCTGTTTTAGTTTCACCCTCCGCGAGGGGAGGGCGGTGAGCGGCCTCGAACCACACCTGCGAACTTCTGGCCATCAAAAGACGTTGGATGGCATTTCTACCACTGTGTACTGGCCAGGTGAGGATTCATCCTCGCGGAACTGAGATCTCACACGACCGAGAATTGCTTGGATGTTACCACGCCAAGGTCGCCACCAGAAGAGAAATGTCACGTCTGCGGCCAATCTCGCCGGCCAACGACCTGAACGACGATTTTTGCCGAATAACCCTGCTCATGATGCCGCCGCCGGCGGCTGAGCCGCACGTGAAATCGCGGGTAGACCCAGATCGACCGGGACCTCATCCTCTCCGGGCAGCCTCGATCGGTAGATCCCCGAATCAAGAAGCGTTCGCAGCAACGAGAGGCATTCATCCGGTTCGGCTCCGGTTGCCGTCTCGATCGCCCCGAAGATCTCGTCGGCGGAACCCTGCTGGGGGAGGAGCGAATCCAGACGAACTCCCTCTTCGAGGGGTACTTGGAGTCGCACGGCATGGTGCGGGGAATGAACTCTTGCCACACCCGGTTGGGACCCATTCTCGAAGCGGACCAGCGGCGACCGCTCAAGCGTCGAGTCGCCGGATGGGATCGTGAATTTCAGATGCCCGAGCAGTTCGTCGATCACCCGAATCCCGTCGGGAAGATCCCGGAACGGAACCCGGACGGACTCATGCACGCCATCGGGTCGATGCTCGGAACTCGAACAAGGCGTCACGATCCGGATGGTCTTGTCGACGAGGTCGACGAGGAGTCCCGACAGACAAGCGATGGTTCCCGCTCGAGGCTCTGTTCCCGTCTTCTGGCCCTGCTTCATCCGCGCGCGGGCTCGTCCCGCCGCGAACTTGAGCGCCAGATCCTTTCGAAACTGTGGGAGCAACTCGACGCTCGCCAGTTCGTCCGGATCGAATCGGGCGATGATCGTGCGATAATCCTTTGGTGAGAGCAGGGAGAATCGATGCGGTCGGGCGGGATACCTCGACAACGACGCCAGAATGGACGCGGCTCGTTCCGGATCACGTCCGGCCAACGCGGTCACGGTCGACGGCGCGACACCGATGATGCCCGCGTAATCGTCGACGAAGGCTTCGTACTCCGGGTGATCCATCGGATCCGTCGCCCAGTAGAGGATCCCATCCCCCGCCGCCGCCGGCCCGAACGCCGCGCGAAGATGCGAGAGAAGCCCGCGAAAGAGCGCGATGTTCTCTTCCGTCCGTTCGAACACTCCGGTCAGGGGTTCCGCCGAGATTCCGCAGAACCAGCACCGTCCGCTGCAACCGCGGGTCAGCTCGATCGCAAAGGGGATGTGGCGGATCTGACCAGCCGAGCTGGGTGCGAGCTCGAATTTCAGGCGAGCCATCTGTCGCCAGCGCCACGTCGCCAGCGACGGACAGGTGGGAGATCTCTCCGCCCGCTCTCGACCGACCGCTCGATATCGTTCGATCGCGTGATTTCGCCAGGACGCCGCGAGCCTGCCTTCCGGGGCGGGAGCCCCTTCCCTCACCGGATCCGTCAGCAGTTCGACCTGGCCGGGGGCCACGAGATACCCGAGCTCCACCGGATCAAGATCGATGCCCAGCGATTCAACCGCGGCCCCAGGATCATCGTGAAAACGAGGCGCGAATTCGGGATCACAGAACCACGCGTCGATGAATCTCTTGGTGGCTGAATAGGCCTCCGGCGTCGCCTTGGAAAGCCTCCAACGGATGGGAGCGTTCATGCCTTGATCGCGGTGATCGAGAGCGGAACCGTCCGGTCCCGTACCTGGTCCCAGTCGTCCGGATCACGAAGAACACCGGTCCGGAAGATCCGGTTCATGACCATGAGGGTTTCCATCGCGTCGAATCCGGCGTCGATGCGTGCCTCAACGAACTGCTCGAGCGAATCGGAGCCCTGACGAAGCCGCTCCGCGAAGTCGGCGGCACCATCCACACCCTTCATGGTGATCCGCAGGCCGCCACCCGCGATTTCCAAGGTGGTGTCATCGACCACGTCCAAGGTGGTGCTCTCGGGATGAAGGAGACCCACGGGATCCCCTTCCTCGAGCGACTGTGGCATCCGGTTGGCGATGCAGTCACCGACGAAGGCATCGACTTCGTCGGGGGATTCGAAGGTCGTCTGGGCGATGATCCTGTATCCCAGAGGCCATTGATCCGTCGCCCGACAGGGCGTGATCAACCGGATGTACCGCTCGGGAATGTTGAGCAGGAATCCCGAGACGCAGGCGATCGAACCCGTGGACTCCAGGTCGTACTCGAACGGGACCTTCTTGCCCGAATCAAGCCGATCAAGAACCAGCTTCCTCGTTCGCCCTGCAGTGGCTTTGGCCGAAGCGCGGTTCTCGAATTGAGGAATGAGCTCGACCAGGAGCAGTTCTTCCGGGTCGAAGTACTCGTGAATGCGCTCGAAGTCCTTGCGGGTGGTCACCGAGAATCGCTGAACGAAGGAGTTCCGTGTCTTCGTGAACTCGAGGAACTGGCGGGTTCTCTCGGGGTCCCGCATCGGGACCGCCGTGGTGGTCTGCGGCAGGTAACCGAGTTCATCGTGAAAGGCGTCGAGGAACTTCTCGTAATCGGGGTTGTCGAAGGGCTCCGTCGCCCAGTAGCAGAAGCCGTGCTCCGCGAAATCACGCCCCATCTGCTTTTCGAAGACCCGAAGAATCCCCCGCCAGAGTTTTTCGTTCTCCTCATCGAAAGGCGCATATCCGTCGTACTGCTCCGCGTCGACTCCACAGAACCAGCAGTTGACCGTACACCCCTTGCAGAGTTCGATCGCGAACGGCGCGTGAACCACCTTCTGGAACTTTGCGACTCCCTGACTGAAGACGCCGGAGTTCACCATCCGCTGACGCCAGCGCCGATAGCGGTCGTCCGAGGGTGACGCATCGCGAATCTGTTTCGCATGCTTCTGCTTGACCTTGATGAATCGGCGATACTCGGCACAGATTCGCGGAAGCGGAATCTCGCCGGCGGTGGCCTGCGTGGCCTTCTCACTCACCAACAGGATGTCGAGATCGCCAGGATCGATTTCGCCAATCCCCGCGGCGGCGAGCGCAGCGGCCGGATCTTTTTCGTACGCACTCCGGAAGGAGTAGTCCGCGTGCCATCTCTCCACGCCTCGCTTGAAGAGCCCGAGTCCTTGAACCTCAGGTTTGTAATCCGAATATTCAGAAATCGCATCTGCAGCGATTACGTTCCTAAACTTGCCCATGATCTAACTCCGAAGCGAGTATCTATCCGCCAAGGACCGAGTGTATCGCACGTCTGGCCAAATCAAGCCGTCTTCCCATCAAAGAGTGGGTGTGAATTCGACGGGCTCCACGTGATGATCCAGAAGGGCCGAAGAGGCCCTTCAGGCTCCAGAAGACGCGCCGTGAGCCGCTCTATAGGCTTCGATCCGGGATCGATCCCCCGCCCCGAGTCGATCACCGAGGTG
>NYSW01000047.1 GCA_002683195.1 Phycisphaerae bacterium | reverse complement strand
ACCGGATCACGGATGCCTTCCTGGATCGCGGCTTCGTGGAACTGGTCAGTTAACACAGCCCCGACGACCTCTACACCTTCGGATCGCCGGCGCTGATCCCGAAATGGGCGAAGACCATGGACGAGGTCGAGGAGCGCCGTCGGCGCATCGACTTCGTGTTCGCCAGTCCCGACCTGGCCCAGGGGTGCCGGTCGGCGGAGGTGGATGTGAACGANGNNCGNGTGGGTCTCTACTCCGACCACTACCCGATCCTCTGCACCCTGGAGCTTCCGGACTTCACGGAACCGGACCGCTCGGAACCGGCCCGCTAGNCGACCGGGTCGAGCGAGCGACTCGGGGTTCCCNTGGTCACNCTCGAGTCACCCGTGNCGCACGNGTCCGCCACCNANCGTCAATCGGACGGCCGGCACCGTCGCGTGCCAGTCGGTGGTGAGGGGGTCGCGGTCGAGCACCACGAGATCTGCGGGCGCCCCGACCTCGATCTCGACCGCAGGAAGACCGAGCATCTCGCGGGCATTCGTGGTGTAGGCCCGGATCGCGGTGTCGANNNCGACCGTGCGNTNNCCCGGCACCACGCGGCCGNTCCGATCCTTCCCGGTGACCGCGACGCGGATCCCCTCGATCGGATCCGGCGTCTCGATCGGCCAGTCGCTCCCGAAGGANAGCGTGCCNCCGGCNTCGTGGATCGCGCGNANGGGGAAGAACGCNTCGAAGCGGNNGGGCCCGAGCGAACGCTCGACCGTGNTGCCGTCNTCGAGCATGTGNGTGGGCTGCATGCTNGCGTGNCGGTTCNNCGNNGCGAAGCGAGGAATNTCCGCGGGGTCGANGGTCTGGCAGTGCTCGANNCGNAGNCGNGGNATCNNGANGCCNACNGTNTCGGGCGACGNNCTCCGCGTGGTCGCANGCNTCGAGCGCNAGTCGCGCNGCCNCATCGCCGATCGCGTGCATCGACGGGCTCCAGCCCCGGTTCACCACGAACTCGATCCAGTCCATGAGCTGGCCGCGCTCCGCGAGTTCGACCAGCATCCCGCGCTCGCCGGGTCGATCGGCGTAGTCGGCGAGCATCGCCGCGGTGCGCGACCCCAGCGTGCCGTCCAGAAAGGCCTTGCAGCCGATGAGCCGGACGCGATCATCGCGGTCGAGGGCTTCGAGGCGAGCGAGCGGGGCGTCGATGGGAAGATCGCGGTCGAGCATGGTGACCGCGACCCCGACCGCGAGGTCGTCGCGGATGGCGTCGAGCACGTCGACCATGTCTTCGGCGTATTCCATCGAGCCGACGTGGGTGATGCCCCGGGACGCCAGGTGGCGGGTCGCGGCGATGGTGGTGNGGCNACGCGATTCGATCGACGGTTTCGGGATGATCGGATTGACGAGGTGCCAGGCNGCGGCCTCGAGCATCAGCCCGGTGGGNNGGCCGGAGGCGTCGCGGACGATCTCGCCTCCGGGCGGGCATTCGACCTCGCCGAGCATCTTCNGCACCACCTCGTTGACCAGCACNGCGTGGNGGTCGTGCTTCAGGCAGGCCACGGGTCNATCCCCGCACGCGTTCAACCAGGAGGCGTCGGGAAGATCACCGCCCCAGTCGGTCTCCAGCCAGCCTTGTCCGACGAGCCAGGCGTCCGGGCCTTCGGTCGGCATGGACTCGGCTCGATCGGCGAGACGACGTTCGAAGTCTTCACGNCCCCGGCATCGCGCGAGGTCGACCTGCGCCATCGCGGAGCCGGCCATCACCAGATGCAGGTGGGCGTCGACGAATCCGGGAAGCATGGTGCCTCCGCGGGCATCCAGAATCCGAGCGGACGTCGGATGCGACAGGCCCGGGGAATCGATCGCCGCGATCCGGCCGCGGTCGATCAGGAGATCCGCCGACCGGGCACCGATTCGAACGTTCGAGACAAGGAGCGGCGAAGATGGCTGGCCCGATGGTCGCATCTGACTATCGTACGGGTCGATCGTCCTTGTCCTCCAGCCGCCGGAACCGAATGCATGCTGCGTTTTGAATCATCAACGTCCGTTTTTCGACCCGCCCGAAACCTGTCTCTGGCCCTGCTTTCACTGGGCGTGGTCACCGGCTGCGGTGATTCTGGCGGCGTGGGACCGACCCCGCCGGCTCCGATCACCACGAAAGCCACGCCTTCGGCCCCTTCAGGCCCTTNGGCGACGGGTGCCACCGTTGAGCCCGGGCCGACGGAGCCGGTTTCATCGATTGATTGGACGGTTTCCACCGCCGCGAGTGACGCCAAGATCGCGGAGGTGGGCGGCCTGGTGTTTCCCAAGCCGCCGACCTGGGTCTGGGCATCGCCCCGGATGCAGTTCCGGACCCTGCAATACGAGGTGCCCGGCGTCGGGGAAGGCTCCGGCGCCGCGGAACTCGTCTTCAGTCTCTTCCGAGGGACCGATGGCGGCCCGACCGACATGAACATCGATCGCTGGGTCGGGCAGTTCCGCACCCCCGAGGGTGGCCAGGCCTCGGCGAGGACCGCGACCAGCGACGTTGGTGGGCTCACCGTGATGCGGATGGAGACTTCCGGGAGCTATCAAGCGATGGGACAACCGGCACCACGACCCGGCCAGATGCAGTTCGGTGCGATCGTGGAGGCTCCAGGTCGAAGAGTCTTCGTGCGACTCGTCGGTCCTGAGGCCACGGTCGAAGCGGCACGAAAGGATTTCGATCGACTCATCGAGGGTGTGATGCCGGCGGGTTGAACCGAATCGGGGCCGCCCGCCCACATCCATGGCGGGGTGCGGTCACGGTGGATGTTTCGGTGTGAATGAACGCACGCCCCGTCGACGATCGTCGACGGGGCGTGCGGTGTTCAGGTCTCAGGAGAGCCCGGATCGAGTCCGGATCCAGAGCGTCAGGCGGTCGCGTCGGCGAAGCGTCGGCTGACTTCGTTCCAGTTCACCACGCTCCAGAACGCATTGATGTAGTCGGGGCGGCGGTTCTGGTAGTGCAGGTAGTACGCGTGTTCCCAGACGTCGAGTCCGAGGAGCGGCGTGCAGTCGCAATCGACCAGGCCGGTCATCAGCGGGTTGTCCTGGTTCGGGGTGCTGGAGATGCAGACACCGCCGTCCTTGGCACCGAGCCACGCCCAGCCGGAACCGAAGCGGGTGGCACCGGCGGCCGCGAACTTCTCCTTCATGCCGTCCATCGAACCGAACGCCGTGTCGATCGCCGCGGCGAGTTCGGGGCTTGGGGCGCCACCCTGGCCGGCCGGGGCGAGGATCGTCCAGAACAGGCTGTGGTTGAAGTGTCCGCCACCGTTGTTTCGCACGGCACCACGGATGGCTTCGGGAAGGGTCCCGATGTTCCGACACAGGTCATCGATGGAGTGGGAGGCGAGGTCTGCGTGGCCTTCGAGGGCACCATTCAGCTTCGCGATGTACGCGGCGTGGTGCTTCGTATGGTGGATGTTCATCGTCTTCGCGTCGATCGCGGGTTCGAGGGCGTTTTCGGCGTAGGGAAGTGCGGGCAGCGTGAAGGCCATGGTGGGCTCCTGAGACTGGTGTTGGTGCGACTGGAGGGGCATAGTGTACGACGGGTCCGGGCCGACTTCGAGGCGGTGGAAACAACGACTTCGGCTTCTGGGTACGAGGGACGGCCCCGCGGGGTGCTACCCTTCGGAATCATGCGACGAGACGGCCTNGAAAGACTGGTGGACGCCAATGGCAACCGAGCCCGGGAAGGGCTGCGGGTGCTCGAGGATCTGGCGCGATTCGTGCTCGATGATTCGGGCCTGGCCGGCGACCTCAAGGCGGTGCGGCATGAGACCACGGCGGCGATCTCGGAGCTCGGACTCCGGCACCTCGAGGCCCGCGATGCGGCCGGGGANGTCGGGACCTCGATCGGGACCGAGGCGGAGTACGCCCGCCCGGGAGTGGTCGCGGTCGCCGAAGCGGCGGTGGGACGGGCGACCGAAGCCATTCGCAGTCTCGAGGAGATCTCGAAGATTCTCGCGTCCGATTCAACCGTCCCGGCTCGGCTGGAGGCGACCCGGTACCGCGTCTATGACCTCGGGGTCGCGGTCACGGCCGGCCNGGCACGGGGCGGACCCGCCGGTTGGCGGGTGCAGGTCTTGCTGACCGAATCCGCGTGCCGGGGCGACTGGCGTCAGGTTCTGGAGGCCGTNATCGCGGGTGGAGCGGATGCGATCCANGTACGTGAGAAGGCGATGGAACCGGCGGCATTGCTGGAACGAACGAAAGCGATCATCGATCAGGCTCGACCCGCCGGCATCCCGGTGATCGTGAATGATCGAGCGGATGTCGCCGCCGCAGCCGGTGCNGACGGCGTCCACCTCGGGCAGGATGATCTTCCCTTCGAATCCGCCCGACGAGTGGTTGGATCCCTGGCGATCGTCGGTGGAAGCGCCCACGACCTGACCGAAGCCGGACGCATCGCGGCCGCTGGCTGCGACTACGCCGGCGTGGGTCGATTCTCCGATAGTGAGACCAAACCNGGGGCGGCGGAAGCGGGGCCGGACTTCGTTCGAGCGTTCGTGGCCGCTCACGCTGGTCTTCCGCACTTGGTCATCGGGGGGATCAACGTCTCCAACATCGATGCCGTGGTCGCTGCCGGTGGTCGTGGGGTGGCAGTGTGCGCGGCGGTCTGTGATGCGGACGATCCTTCGGAGGCGGTGGCCCGGCTTCGCCTTCCGTTGCAGCATGCCGTGGCCCTCGACACTTCGGGTACGGCGGTGATTTCGTGATCGAGGATCTTTCGGTGATTCTGTGCGGGACGGGCACGTCCAGTGGCATTCCGCTGATCGGTTGCCGTTGCGAGGTCTGCACCAGCGAGGATCCTCGCGACCGACGGACTCGTTGTGGGGCCTGTCTGAGATTTCGGGATCCGGAGGGGCACCCGCGGATGATCCTGCTGGATTGTCCGCCGGATCATCGGGAACATGCGCTTCGACTGAATCTCGACCGCTGTGATTCGATTCTGCTCACCCACGCCCATGTGGATCATGTGTTCGGTCTCGATGATGTCCGTCGGTACAACGCGGTGCAGAAGTCATCGATCGAACTGCTGGCCGAACCCAGCACCATGGAGGACGTGGAACGGATGTTCCGCCACGTNTTCCGGGCCCACGAAAACCCCATTCCATCGTTCGTCGCCAAACTGACCACCGCTCCTCTCGCGCCGGGACTTCCCGTNGATCGGTTCGGGCTCCGTTTCGAACCGATTCGATTGCTCCACGGNCGNCTGCCCATCCTCGGGTANCGAATCGAGGCGCTGGATGAGCATGGGGAGGTGGCCGCCGAGCAACCCGGCCCTCTGCCACTCGCCTATTGCACTGATGTGTCCTCCATCCCGCCGGAGACCTGGCCACGGCTCGAGGGCCTCCGGACCCTCGTCCTGGACATGCTTCGGCCCCGGGCCCATCCGACCCACTTCACGGTCGACCAGGCCCTTGAGACCGCCGCCCAGATCGGGGCGACGCAGACCTGGTTCCTCCACATGTCGCACGAAATCCGGCACGCGGCCTTCGATCCCACCCTGCCACCAGGGATGCGTCTGGCCTGGGACGGGGTCCGGCTCTAGCGATTCGAGTCGTCCGAAACCCGATTTGGGGCCCTGGGGTCATCCGAAGGCCAATTCCGTGGACTGAGAGCCTCTTCCAGATGGCGGTGAACGGGGGGGCTCGGTAGACTTTTTCTCCTATGGCACAGATTCGCGAAATCAAGCAACGCATGGTCGCCGTCGGCACGATCCAACGGATCACCAAGACCATGCAGATGATCGCCACCGCCAAGTTCACGGCGGCGGTTCAGCGGACCCGGGCGACCCAGCCCTACACGGAGAAGATCCGTGAGCTGGTCGAGGCGGTCTGCTCCAATCCGGCGGACCTCGATCATCCTCTGGTCGGCAGTGATCGCAAGCCCACGGGTCGTGATCTGCTGCTGGTCATCGGATCCGATCGTGGATTCTGCGGGGCGTTCAATTCCAATGTGCTCNGAAACGCACTTCGATTCCATCGCTCGCTGACCGAGCAGGGNCACGAAGTGGTTGTGGAGACCGCCGGCCGCAAGGCGGAAGCGTTCTTCGGTTTCGCCCACATCGAGGTCACCAAGAGTCACGACGTCGGAGACAAGCCCGCGTACGAGACCGTGGCGGCGATCGCGGATGATCTGATGGANCGNTTCATGGCCGGCGAATTCGATTCGGTCCGCGTGGCTTACATGCGATTCGAGAGCAATTCACGCCAGATCCCCGAGATTCAGCAGCTGCTTCCGATGGAACCGCCCGCGGGCGAATCCTCGGGAAGTGGTGCGATGTACGAGTTCACCCCGGACGAGGAATCCCTGCTCAACTCGCTTCTTCCGCAGGCCGTCCGCACTTCGCTCTTCCAGGCGTTCAACGATGCGGTGGTCAGCGAACAGATCATGCGAATGATCGCGATGAAGGCTGCAACCGACAACGCCGCCGGACTGGCTCGTTCGCTCAAGCGAGATTACAACCGCGCCCGTCAGGCCCGCATCACCACCGAACTCACGGAAATCGTGTCGGGTGCGGCCGCCCTGAGCTGATCTTCGAGAACGGTTGGATGAGAAACGACACGGCGGGCGGTTCCGATTGGAACCGCCCGCCGTCTTCGTTGGCATCGTCGGTCGGACGATCTGGAGGTCAGGTCACTTCTTGACCTTGACTCCGCAGCCCCAGGGTCGCATCTGGGTGGGGCTCACGGTCGAGCCATTCTTGATGGCGCTGACGGCCTTGAAGACATAGTTGGTCTCGGCCTGGTCGCTGAACGCACCCTCGTATCGGAGCACGCCTTCGCCGTCGATCACGAAGCAGTGGGGCGTGGTGCGGGCACCGTAGGCGGCGGCGACCTTGGTGTCGGTGTCGATGAGGATCGGTGCGGTGATGCCGAGCTTCTTCGCGACTTCCTTGTCCTTCGCGGTGAGCTGGTCGGGAGTCATCCGCATCTTCATGGTGGACGAGTCGACGAGGAGGTAGACCACGTTNTCGTCGGCCTTCTTGAGTTCGCCCATGAGCTTCTTCACCTGGCCGGTGGAGTGGATGGAGCGTCCGCTCNTGCCACCGCTGTAGGGGCAGGTGGGGCAGAACCATTCGAGGACCACGGTCTTGCCCTTGAAGTCGGCGAGGGAGTGTTCCTTGCCGTCCAGATCCTTCATCTTGAAGGCGGGGGCCTTCTTGCCGATTTCGGCCTTGGCCACGGNGGGGGCGGTGATCATGATGCTGCTGGCGGGGGCGGCCACGGAGGTCGACGCGACTGCGGCCATGGCGGCGAGGCTTGCACAGGCGATGAGGGAGGTGATCCGACGCATGAAAAGAACTCCTGGGTCTGGTCCGGGCCCCGAAGTGGGGTCGGAGGTGGTGAACCGCCCCGGTCGGG
The DNA here is from genome assembly GCA_002683195.1 of Phycisphaerae bacterium. The sequence goes on along the minus strand of NYSW01000047.1, from coordinate 11,870 downwards.
CGGTGAGGAATTGAGACAGGGACCTTGATCGGTCAGTCTGCGATTGGTCTGCGGAACGAGACGGCTCGGTCCGTGGCCTTCGGGCCGAAAACGACGAGGCCGGCCACTTCGAGCGGCCGTCCCAGAGCATTGCTGGGTTCGATCTTCAGGGGGACAACGATTCGGAACTGTCCGTCCTTGATTGCGGCATTTACGGGAAGACCGGCTCCTGCGGTCACCCCGGGGGTCAGATCGGGCACGAATTGAATATTTTTCGCGTCACCTGCCGGACCTTGGAGAATCAGCCGAGTGGAATCGGCCTCCTCGATGATCCGGGCCGATGCCCCGTGCAGATTCGGCCACAGGCCCGGGATTCTCTCGATCGCCTTCGCGATGGCCGGCTCGATCCGGCGGGGTGANACCGGCGGCTTGGACTCCGGAGGCTGAACCATCAATTCGATCGAACCCTCTCCCTCGCCGAGAAGACACGCTTCCTTGCAGACGAGCCACTCGGCTTTCACCTGCAGTCGCAGGGGGCCGGAGGCGGTACCGGGCGGCACGGTGACGGGGACCAGAAGAATCACTTCGCCGGCGTAGCCGTAGGTGGTGTCCCAGTCGCCCGTGAAGACCACGGGTCGGGGCCAGCGAATCGGTCCGGTGACCAATTCCGGAGGTCCCTTGACGCTGATTCGGGGGGCCGTGCCGCTCTCTCCGGGATTTCGCCAGTAGAGGTGCCAGCCGGAAGCGATGCGGAATCTGACTCCGAGAAGAGTCGATTCGCCCGCGGTGATCGATCCGTCCGCGGAGAGCAGATCCATTTGAACGAGTCGGGCGCCATCCGAGGGGGCGAGGTTTCGTTTCCCGAGTACGTTTNCGAAGGGAGAGCCACCGGCGGGGGGGTCTGCAATCGGTATCTCGGCCGTGATCCCCAGGTTCAGGGCTGCGGTCCCGAGGATCGCGATCCCGACGAAATGGCGTGGCGAGCGAAGTCTGNGTTTCATGACGTCTCCGGTTTCCGGTGAAGCGACCAGATTGTAGAACCACGTCGTTCGGATCGGCGATCTGCCCGGAATCCTTGACTCTGCGAGCGACCGCCGGTGGTTTTCGTATCCTTCACGACATGCATGACCTCTACCGCAGCCATGGTGCTCTCCCGCGAGCCTTCGCCCTTGCCGGCCTCCTGGTTCTCATGGGACTCGGCGGTTGCAAGACCGAGACCAGCGATCGGGATCTCAAGCCGGTGGGGCCGCAGGAAGCGGTGGACCTCGCCTCGCCCCGGAAGACNGGAACGTTCGGTCGCATGTCCGATCCGATCTGGATCGATCCCCGCAGTCAGTCGTCGTACGACGCAGGACACATCCCCGGTGCGGTGAGCATGCCGTTCGGGAGTGGTGACTTCGAGGACGTGGCTCGCGAGACCTTGACGGATCGGAGCCCGATTCTCGTCTACGGCGACGGCTTCCAGGACATTCTCTCCGATGCCGCGAGCAAGCGTCTCATCGAGATCGGCTTCAAGAATGTCTACACGCTGAGAGGTGGTATTCAACAGTGGGAGACGGATGGCTACGAAGTCACGGCCCCGGAAGTCCCGGCGGGNGATTCCGCCGACTGATGANCCTCACCAACGAACCGGACGGCCGCTGGTTGAGCGGCCGTCCGGTTCGTTTTGGGGTCCGTGCTTCGGTCAGGCGAGATTGACGGGCATCACGACGTAGGTGAAATCNCCGTCGACCTTGATCACGCCGGGCTTGTTCGGTGCCTTGAGTTCGATCATCACGGTCGGCGAATCAGCGTGCTTGAGTGCCTCCGTGATGTAGGCGGGGTTGAAACCAATCTCGATCGGGTCGCCCTGATAGTCNAGGGTCTCGATCTTGATCTCGGCCTCGCCCATCTCGGGCGCCCGGCTCGACAGGGTCAGGCTGCCGGATTCGAAGGCCAGGCGAACGCCCTTGCTTTCCTCGTTGGTGAGGAGTGCGGCTCGACGAACCGCGGAGGAAAGTTCACCCGCATCGAACTGGACGCGCTTGTCCTGATCCTTCGGGATGACATCCTCGAAGGGAGGGAAGGAGCCTTCGACCAGATTGCTGGAGAGCACGGGGGCTCCGGGGCCGTCACCGACCTGGAACAGGATCTGGTTGCGATCCCGTCTGACCCGCACTGGTTCTTCCGGGTTGCTCATCAGCCGGTTGAGAACGTTGAGCGCNTTCGTGGGAATGATGGAAGATCCATCTTCCTCCGCCGTGGTCGAGCATTCGCCTCGGGCCACCGCGAGGCGACGTCCATCGGTCGCGACCATTCGAAGGTGCCTCCCGGTTCGCTCCAGCAGCACGCCATTGATGGCGTAGCGGCTGTTCTCGACCGCCGTGGCGAACACCGTTCGGCCGATGAGCCGGCGCAGCGAACCGGCATTGGAATCGAACTCGGCTTCCCCTTCTTCGAACGTGGGGACCCCGGGGAATTCTTCCGGATCGAAACCGAAGACCTTGAATTTCGAGTCCTTGCCGCGAATATTCGCGACGTGCTTCTGCACCTCGATGGTGAGCGCGTCGTCTCCGCTGGCTCGGACGATCTGATTCAACTTGTCCGCGGGGATGAGGGCGGAGCCCTCCTCTCGGATGTCGACCTCTGCGACGCCGAGCACCAATCCGATCTCGGTGTCGGTCGCGGAGACGGTGAGCAGACCATCTCGGGCCTCGAGTTTGAGGCAGGTGAGAACGGGGGCCGGGGTTCTGCTGACGACCACGCTTCCTGCGATGGCGAGGGCTTCGGCGAGGGCATCACGACTACAGACGAGCTTCATGGGCGGGATTCCGCGTTGCAACGAGGGATGGAGGGGCGGAGGCGCCACCTTTCCATGGTCACAAAGTGTAGCGGTTCGAGCGGGGGATCCCGGATGGTGACCACCATCGGCGGGGGGCGGTGGATCTTGTGTCGTCTGGCGCCACCAGGCCGGTCTGGGGGGGGTGGTAGACGTCTTGATACCGAAAATAGGGTTTTTGGCCCTCGCATCCACACCCCGAACGTGGTCGAATACCGCCCTGAACCCGGACCCGACCCCCCCCCCTTGGTCGCCCTTCATGCTTCCGTATCGAATTATCCACTGGATCGGCGAGGTCTACCCCGTCACCGTCTTCTTCCTCTACATCGGCCTCGCGATGTTCACGTTCGCGATCTGTTTCCTCATTCCCGCGGCCGCCGTGGTGATGCTCGTGTTTTCGATCTTCGCCCTGGTGCCGGCGGTATGTGGTTGGCGTCTACTCAAAGCCAGCGAACGCTGGCTGGTCCGAGGCTCGATTCGACGACATCGCTGCCCCTGCTGTGGAGAGGGACTCCAGAGCGACGGGGAAAGCAGTTGTCTGTCCTGCGGGCTGTCCTGGGAACCGAGCGGCACCCAGGTCATTGCGTGACCGTCGCGCCTCGACGCATCAGCGACGACCCGCGCGCTTCCTCAGAACGAAAGACCCAACCGGCCCCGCTCAGCCTTCCATGAAGGCTTGAGCGACCGCCCGGACTTCGTCCGCCAGTCCTTCGTTGCCGATGGTGAGCAGAACACCGCCGGCAGGCTCGACTTCCACCAGAAGTGGGGCCTGAATCGCAGCGATCGAGATGCCCTGGTCCAGGGTCTCACTGTGCTTGAGCACGGCTTCGACCACGGTGCGAAGCAGATGGAGATCGCGAAGTTTGAACAGCAGCGGGTCCCGGGTATTGAGCTCGATGGTCGCTTCGGAGTCGATGCCCATCCACTGCTCATTGTCTGCGAGCGCCGGGGTGAGGACGTCGAAGACCGATCGCCAACGCCCGATGGGGAGGATCAAGACCGGTTCCACGTGCAGCTTGTGGAGGATGTGCTCAAGCACTTCGCCCGCTCGCTCCCGCGGAATATCAAGGATCTCGGCGTCCGCCACGTCGACCTCATGTCCTTCGCGGGCCGCGAAGATGGTCCGGTGGGCGGCGCGACGTTCGTCGTAGTCGATCTGAAGGCAGTCGACGGAGGCAGGTGCCTCCCCGGTAATGGTGACCACGTCCTCGTTGGAGAGGGTCCGCCACGCGCGATCGAATTCGAAGAATTCCAACGAGATCTCCTTGGCCTGCTTTGGCCTGTTTTGGAAATCGGCACTGTATCGCGCCGTGGGCTCGGCACCATGGGTGTTGACCCACTCCTTGTGGTTCGGNCTCGAATCTTGGCCATTTTCCGAGGGGCGGGTACCATGATGGCATGCGGACGATTCTCTTCATTTGCACTGGAAACNCCTGCCGATCGCCCATGGCGGAAGGTATCGCCCGAGATCTTGTCCGGAATGGTTCGGTGGACGGGGTCGATCCGAATCTCTTCCTTGCCTCGGCTGGCGTCTTCGCCTCCGACGGCATCCCGATCTCTCCAGAATCGGCCGCCGCGTTGGAACGCCGGGGGATCGACCCGGACGGCACCAGCAAGCGGCTCACCCCGGAAATGATCCAGAATGCGGATCTGGTGCTTGGAATGACGGCCAGTCACGTCGAAGCGGCCAGAATGCTCGCCGGCGAAGACTGTGAGACGCTGATCGACCGGGTCGATCCCGATGGCGACATCGAGGATCCGATCGGACTCGGCCAGGATGCGTACGATCGGGTCGCCGACCGACTCGACCAGGTGCTCCCCGATCGGCTTCGGGGCCTGCTCGCGTCCGAGGAGGGCTGAGCCCTCGCAACGCCGCTTCGGCGGATGAAGACGAAGGAGAGATTCATGCGGATTGCGCTTGGATGCGATCACCGAGGCCGAAAAGCCATCGACGAACTGGTTCCCGTGCTTGCCGCGGCGGGTCATGACGTCGTCGAATTGGGTGGTGGGCGCGGCGACGGCAGCCCATGCGACTATCCGGATCGGGCGTGGTTGGTCGCCAATGAGGTCCGTGGTGGAAACGTCGATCGCGGGATGTTGGTCTGCGGCACCGGGATCGGCATGTGCATGGCCGCCAACAAGGTTCCGGGAGTGCGGGCGGCTGTTGCCCTGGACGAACTGAGTGCTCGTCTTTCTCGCAGTCACAATGATGCCAACGTGCTCTGCATGAGCGCTGACATGCTTGGTCAGACGTTGCTTCGTCGGATCGTCGAGACCTGGATGGAGACGCCGTTCGAAGGCGGCCGCCATGTCCGACGGGTCGCCAAGATTCACGAGATCGAAGCTGGACAGAATCCTTCCGAGGCCGTCTCCGCCGGGGGATGACCCCGGAGAGGACGGCCTCGTCGAAGGATCACGCCGACGGGCTGGTGCCCGACATGCCTTCGGCCAGCGTCCTGAGCAGTCGAACCCCGAATCCGGTGGAACCGTGTCCGGTGACCGGATCCGCGTCGAGGGCGGCCACTCCGGCGATATCGATGTGGGCCCAGGGCATCGACTCTTCCACGAAGTAGGAGAGGAAGGCGGCTCCCTGAATCGGATGGGCCGATCGCTTCGGGTTCGAGTTGAGAATGTCCGCGACCGGGGATCGCATGAATTCTCGATGTTCCGGCCAGACGGGCAGTCGCCAGACCTTTTCGTCCGCTCCGGCGGCGGCGCATTCCACCGCGCCGCGGAATCCGTCGTGCTCACAGAAAAGCCCCGCACAGAAGTGGCCGAGGGCGACGACCACCCCGCCGGTCAAGGTGGCCATGTCGACGATCGCGGTCGGCTTGAGCGTGTCGCTGGCGTAGGCCAGGGCATCGGCGAGAACCAGTCGGCCTTCCGCATCGGTATTGGTCACCTCGACCGTGGTGCCGTCGTACATCGTGATGATGTCGTCCGGGCGGTACCCCTCNTCGGAGATCATGTTCTCCGCGGCGGGGAGCAGTGCGGTCACCTTCATGGGAACGCCCGCATCCGCGATGGCCTTCATGCCGCCGAGGACCGCGGCCCCGCCACACATGTCGTGCTTCATGCCTCGCATGCCGCCCGAAATCTTCAGGGAGTAGCCGCCGGTGTCGTAGGTGATGGTCTTGCCGACCAGCACCAGATGTTCCTTCCTGGCGGGAGCGGCGATTCGGCGAGGCTTCCATTCCAACTGGATCATGCAGGGAGGAATGTCACTGGCCTTGCCCACGTTGAGGAGGCCTCCCATTCCGAGTTCCGCCGCCTTCTTCGCATCGATCACCTTGCAGGTCAGGCCTTCGGTCTCCCGGGCGAGCTTTCTCGCCTGCTTGGCGATCCACGTCGGGTGGCAGACGTTGGGCGGGGTCTCGCCGACCATTCGGGCGAGGTTCACCGCATCGGCGAGCTGGAGCCCGTCGCTCAAGGCCGCGTGGACGGACTTGCGAGCCGCGGCGATTCGGAGTCGGGTGTGGATGGTTCGTTCTGGGGCGTTGGTGCCGTCGAAGCCGTCGAGCCGCCAATTCGCGAGGCTCATGCCCTCGGCGATCGCTCGTGCGAGCATTTCGATGGGCAATTCATCGCCGTCCTCCCGGGAGGCGAACTCGATGGCATCGACCCCGGATCGAGTCAGGGTGGCGACCAGCCTGGCTCCGGCCGTGCGGGCGGCATCGGCATCGACCGAATCCTCGGAGCCGAGACCAAGGAGAAGAAGATCGTCCACGAAGGCGGTTTCACCGGTCTCAGCGTGGAAACCAGGGTTTGAGATGCCGCGGATGAAGGCCGTACGGAGTTCGACGGGGACTCCGGTGTGGTCCTTCCGATCAAGGTCCTCGGTGAAGACGAATACCACTCGTCGGGCCGCGCGGGTCTTGCCGATACTGATCTTCTTGAACATGGAATCTCCTAAAGGGTCGCCGAGGNTAGCAAATCAAACGGTCTCTCTNAAGGGGGNGAAGTATCCTTTCCGCATCATGCCCGACGACCGGAATTTTGATCTCATCGTGGTGGGTGGGGGCCATGCGGGCCTGGAGGCCGCCTGGGCCGCGGCCGGCATTCTGGCGTCCGCCGGACGCCGACCTCGGGTCGCGATGATCACCATGGAGCCATCTCGGATCGGGACGATGTCCTGCAATCCGGCGATCGGGGGACTGGCCAAGGGCCAGATCGTCCGGGAGATCGATGCTCTGGGGGGCATGATGGGCGAGATCGCCGATGCCACGGGGATCATGTTCAAGATGTTGAACACCAGCCGGGGGGCCGCGGTTCGGGGCCCGCGCTGCCAGAACGACAAGGAGGCGTATCGCCTCGAGGCTCAACGTCGCCTTGCAGGACGAGCGGGCATCGAAGTGATCGCGGGAACGGTCGCGGAACTTCTGGTCGACGATGGGCCGCAAAAGCGAATTCGCGGTGTGAGAGTTCCGGCCGGCGGAGGCGTGGCACGGCCGGTGGATGGTGCGTACCGAGTTGGTGCGGATGAACCTTCGGCCTCTGGATTCGACCTGCTGGCCAGGGCGGTGGTACTCACGACCGGGACCTTCATGCGAGCCTTGATGCATGTCGGCGAGTCACAGACGCCGGGCGGTCGAATCGGGGAGGGAAGCGCCACCGGGATCGCCGGAATGCTTCGGGATCTCGGCTTTGAACTGGGACGGCTGAAGACCGGGACCCCGCCACGTCTCTCGCGGGCCACGATCGACTGGGACGGGCTCCCGGTGCAGAGCGGTGACGAGCGGCCGTTTCCGTTCAGCGATCTGACGGACCCGAGGCGATTCCCNGTTCTCCCGCAGGTTGAATGTCGAATGACCGACACCACTCCCGCGATTCATGATCTGGTTCGGGCCAATCTCGATCGAGCACCGATGTTCTCCGGGGCGATCGATGCGGAGGCGGGACCTCGCTACTGCCCGAGTCTGGAAGACAAGGTGGTTCGCTTCGCGGATAGAGAAAGTCACCACGTGTTTCTAGAGCCCGAAACCGTTGATGGTGATTCCGTCTATTGCAACGGCATCTCGACGTCGTTGCCGGTAGAGATTCAGATGGGCATCATCCGAGGAATGGCGGGTTGCGAACGGGCGGAGATGCTCAAGCCGGGGTACGCGGTCGAGTACGACATGGTCCCCCCGCATCAGATCGATGCGACCGGGGAGACCAAGCCCGTCGGCGGGCTGTACCTCGCCGGGCAGATCAACGGCACCAGTGGATACGAAGAGGCGGCGGGGCAGGGCCTGGTCGCCGGCTTGAATGCGGCCCATGCCGTTCTCGACCTGGAGCCGGTTCGTTTCGGCCGTGAGCAGGCGTACATCGGGGTGATGATGGATGATCTGGTCACCCGGATTCCTCGGGAGCCGTACCGCATGTTCACCAGTCGGGCCGAACATCGGCTCCGTCTCCGGCATGACAATGCCGATCAGCGGCTGACTCCCCTGGGTCGGGAACTCGGACTGGTCGGAGACGAACGTTGGCGTCTCTGGGATCAGCGGCGTCAGGGCATCGAGTCACTCCACAAGGCGTTTGGCGCCACGCGGATCGAGGGCCGAACCCTTTCGGAGATTTCACGGCGGCCGGAGACCACGGAGGCGGATCTCCGGCCTCACCTTCCAGTGGAACTGGCGGGATGTGACAGTCGGCTTCTCGATCGAGTCGTGAACGACTGCCGATACGAGTCGTTCGTTCGGCGGGCGGATACCGAGATTCGGCGTCAGAGATCGGCGGAGAACGTCGAGATCCCGGAAGGGCTGGATCCGGAATCGATCGAAGGCCTTCGAATCGAGGCCGCTGAGGTGCTCAAAAAGTTCCGGCCACGCACCCTCGGTCAGGCCGGGAGGCTTGCGGGCGTGAACCCTTCCGACATCACCCTCCTGCAGGTGGCGATGCGTCGCCATCGGGAGGCGATGGCGGCGGATTGATCCTCGGGCGTCCCGGCTCGTGGAAGCGGNCATCGCGACTCTGGAAGAAAGCAAAGCCCCGCTCCTCGGCCTGGGGCCGGGGAACGGGGCGTCGCGATGGCGATGTTCGCGGGTCTGGGATGACCCGGCTCATGCTTCGTCGAGAATCTCCATGCCGACCTCTTCGATCTGTTCTTCGGACAGGAGCCCGTTCTCGGCCATGAAGATCAGGAGATCTCCGTCTTCCTGGATGCTGATCATCTGGGTCGCTTCGGCCGAGATGAGGGAGGCTTCCGTGACCTTTTCCTGCCAGACTCCGAAGACCTCCGCTCGGGCTTCCTCCATGGCGATGTGAAGGTCGACCATGGCTTGTCTGCCGTCGGCGCTCAGGTTCAGGATCTGGCCGATCATGTACTTGGTGTTGTATTCATCGAGGTCGGCACAGTCGAATTCCTTCAACTTCGCTTCGATCTCGGGGCTGGTGTTCATCGCCTCGGTGCCTTCGTGCTCACCGCCGGGGCTCAGCAGCAGGCTTTGGGGGTATTCAGTCATCTCGTACTCCGGTGTTTGGAATGAAGAATCGAACACCATAGGCGATCGCGGGCTCGGCGCCGCGGCACGGGTCTCCCGCGTACCGATTCGACTCATCAAAGTGGACGGGGCAACCTGGTCCACCGTCGATTCCCCGGTCTTCGGAGCGGCCTCTGGATCCAGTGGAATCCGCTCCTCTGCTAGGCTGTTCCCCCGTCGCCAGCGTAGCTCAGTTGGCAGAGCAGTTGTTTTGTAAACAACAGGTCACCGGTTCGAGCCCGGTCGCTGGCTTTCGATGATTGAAGGCCCCGTCTCCGTCGGGAAGAGAAGGGGCACCAAAAGAACAAGCGGCCGGTTCCCAAGGGAACCGGCCGCTTTCGTCATCGTGGTCGTGGAGGACTTGGGTGATCAACCCCAGGCGGCGACCAGAAGGCCGAAGTCGGCCCCGTCGGCGGTACCGTCGCCATTGAAGTCCACCGATGCGTCATCGGATCCCCAGAGAGCGATGAACAGGCCGACGTCGGCACCATTCACCTGATTGTCACCATTGAGGTCGAACGGGTTGCCGGAACTGGTGGGCACGCGGATGGCGACCGAGGCCACGCCGTTGGACTTGAAGAGTTCGAGCTCCGCCGTGCCGTCGGTGGGCGGGGCGTCGGAAACGAAGGAGAAGTTGTACATCNTTCCCCAGCGAATCGCATTGGCGTCGGGGTCGACCGAGAACTCGGTGGTCTTCCAGCCGATGGTTCCGGAAGCGTCGTTCGGGGCCCAGTTGTAGGTCTTGTAGTCCTCGCCCGAGTGGGAGGAGACGTCGTGGAAGCCACGCTCAAGAATGTTCACGCCGGCCCCGGTGGGGACGGAGAATGCATTCACGGAGTCGTCGGACGTGAGGTTGTAGACGGCGTACTCGTAGTTCCAGGTGCCGTCGCCGTTGTCGATGACGTCATGCGCGACGAACATTCGACCGTCGCCGGGGATGTCGACGGTCTCGATTTCGACCGTGGAACTGTTCTCTTCCCAGGCGAAGATCGCCGGCTTGCCGAGCTGGGTGTTGCCGGTCATGGTGATCCGGTAGCCCGAGCTGGACAGGGTTCCGACCTCGGCTTCGCGGTAGGAGCCGTTGTTCAGCTGGTTGCCCGCCTCGTAGTCCTGCGGGTGCAGGTAGAAGGCATCCATGTAGAACCGGGTTTCGGGGCCGTTCACGTTCGGGTTGAGATCGAACTGGCGGATCCGAAGTCGCCGGCCGACGGTGGACTCCGCGGCATCAAGATCGGTGGGGGGATATTGGTAGTCGCCCGTCGCGGCGTTGCACTGGGATCTCGGGGCGAGTCCGGTCTGCTGGCCATTGAGCGAGTCGGAGTAGGGGTCGGAGCAGCCGGGACCCAGAAGTTCGGGGCAGCCGCTGCCTGCGGGCTGGCAGGATCCGCATTCATTCATCTGCAAGGCACAGAAGCCGTCCTTGCACCAGGACTGGCCGAGCTGGATCAGCCGGCCTTCACTGAATCTGAACGCGTTCTGTGGAATGCGGGGGTGGCGACTGCTGTCTCCGTACCACTCGAGGTCCACGTCGCCGAGGTTCACGCTGGTGGTTCCAACGGAATACGCGGTGACGCCATCGACCGTTCCCCATCGATAGACCGAGGGAAGGCTGCAGACGGCAACGTCGGCTCCGGAAACTCCGGCGGCCCCGCCCTTGCCACCAGGAACAGCATTTGCGGTGAGCAGTCCGGTGCCGATGGCGGCTCCAACGACGGCCACGGTGGTCAGGGTCGATCCGATCTTCATGTCTATTCGTTCCAAAAGGGGGTTCTTTGGTCTTTGAAGACCTTCAATCAATCTACCAAGACCCTGACTCGGGTCCACAAAGGAACCATAAATGGACGTACTTGGAGTACGGAAAGTTCCCGATAAGTGGAACTTCGACGGGGGAAGAGGATTGGATTCCCGACCGAAGAACAGGAATATCGGTTTTTAGTTGCTGTTGCCCCTGCCGGGGGGCGGCTGTAGACTCTCGAACCCTCGACTGGCGGGTTACCCAAGTGGCCAAAGGGGGCAGACTGTAAATCTGCTGGCGTATGCCTTCGAAGGTTCGAATCCTTCACCCGCCATTGCGGCTCGACGCCCGGTCGATTCGCGTCAGAAAATGCACCTCGGGGTGTAGCTCAGCTTGGTAGAGCGCTGTCTTCGGGAGGCAGAGGCCGCAGGTTCAAATCCTGTCACCCCGACTCTTCAGGGCCCTGGAAGCATTGCTTCCGGGGCCTTGTTCGTGGCATTCGGCATCCTGCGTTCATCCTCGAGCAGGATGGGGGACAGGTCCTGCCATCGCCCCGACGCTCCCCCGTGGGTTTCGGTCATTCGGAAGTCGGTTTCGACTCGGTGTCGAGTCGGGTGCGATCAGCTCGCAGCGGCTCGCTGGCGTCGGCCACGCAGGCCGCCGGCGCCGATGGCGGCGAGTCCCCCGAGTCCCGACGGCCACTGATGTCCTGGTCCCTGAACCTTGCTCGTTCTGGTCCTAGGAAGATCCCACTTCCGATCCGTAAGGGTCAACGGGGTTCCATGATCAGGCAGAGTCCCGACCGCCAGACCGGGAGTTCCATCTCACACCGGAACCCGATGAACTCGTCCGCATCCCAATCCTGAGCCTCGAACAT
>NYSW01000046.1 GCA_002683195.1 Phycisphaerae bacterium | reverse complement strand
ATCGGCGCGGTCGACATTCAGAACATGGTCCAGACCGCCCTGGGGCAGCTCCCCGAGGTGACCCAGCGATCCGGGGTCTCGATCAAGAAGGCCCAGACCGACATCACGCTCTTCGTCACGCTGAGTGGCGAGGACGCGGGATACGACGGCGCTTTTCTCGGCAACTGGGCCGAGATCAACATGGTGAACGACCTCGCCCGAATTCCGGGCGTCGGTCAGGTCACCAACTTCGGTCTCCAGGACTACTCGATCCGAATCTGGCTCAACCCCGACCGGATGTCGGAGCTCGAGATCACGCCCAACGACGTGGTCAACGCGATCCAGGACCAGAACGTCGACATCGCGGCGGGCATGATCGGCGCCCCTCCGGTCCCCGAAGCCGTTCCCTACACCTACCAGCTCAAGACGCTCGGCCAGCTCCGCAGCGTCGAAGAGTTCGAAGAGATCGTGGTGAAGGTCGACGACGATGGATCCATGGTCCAAATCAAGGACATCGGCCGGGCGGAACTCGGCGCGAGCAACTACACCTCCACCGCCACTTATCAGAATCGCCCGGCGGCTCTGCTCGGCATCTTCCAACGTCCGGATTCCAATGCCATGGAAGTGGCCAACGGTGTCCGGGCGTATCTGGAGAAGATGAAGAACGCCAACCGCTTCCCCGACGGCACGGAAGCGATCGTCGCCTATGACAGCACGATCTTCGTCAAGAACAGCATGAACGAGCTGTTCGTGACCCTGCTGGAGGCCATCGGCCTGGTGGTGATCGTGGTCTTCATCTTCCTGCAGAGCTGGCGCACGACCCTCATCCCGATCATCGCGATCCCGGTCTCTCTGGTGGCGACCTTCGCGGTGCTGGCGGCCTTCGGCTTCTCGATCAACACCCTGACCCTGCTCGGGCTCGTGCTCGCGGTCGGTCTGGTGGTCGATGACGCGATCGTGGTGGTGGAGAACGTGGAACGGCAGTTGGAGAAGGGGCTCTCTCGGAAAGACGCGGCCATCGCGGCGATGAAGGAAGTCACCCCTCCGATCGTGGCGACCACCGTGGTCCTGATGGCGGTCTTCGTGCCTACCGCCTTCACCCCCGGAATCGCGGGTCAGCTCTACAACCAGTTCGCCCTGACCATCGCCTTCTCGGTCGGTCTGAGTGCGATCAACAGTCTCAGCCTGAGCCCCGCGCTCTGCGGCGTTCTGCTCAAGCACACGTCACGCGAGTCCCGGCCCAAGCCTTTCCGGATGTTCAACGACGCGTTCGACGCGACCTCCTCGGGCTTCGGTCGTCTGGTCGGGGTTCTGTCCCGCCGGCTCTGGCCCGTGGTTCTGGTGGTCTTCGGCGTCCTTCTCTTCACCACCTTCGATCGAGTGAAGGCCACTCCGACCGCCTTCGTCCCGTCGGAGGATCAGGGTTGGTTCTTCAACTTCGTGGCGCTCCCCAGCGGCTCCAGCCTCGAGCGGACCGAAGCGGTCTGTGCCGAGATCGCCGAAACACTCCGCAACACCCCTGGTGTGAGCAGCGTCGATGCCATCTCGGGATACGACTTCATCGACGGCTACGGCGACATGTCGACCGGCGTGGTCTTCGCGATCCTCGATGACTGGGAGGAGCGGTCCACCCATCCCGAACAGCAGATCCCGGCCCTCCTGGAAGTCTGCAAGAAGAAGTTCGCGGGCATGGAGACGGCGGCGGTCATTCCGATCAATCCGCCGCCCATCCCCGGCCTCGGTTCCACGGGCGGGTTCGAATACGAAGTCCAGGATCTCCTCGGTCGAGGCACCGACGAACTCCTCGCGGCCACTCTCGCCTTCATCGAGAAGTGCGAAGCCCGACCGGAGATCGACCGACTCCTCTGCGACCTCCGTACCGACTACCCGCAGGTCGAACTCGACATCGACCGGATCGAGGCGCAGCGGCTTGGGGCGTCCATGGGCGAGGTCTTCCAGACGTTGCAGATCCATCTTGCCGGGTTCTACGTGAACAACTGGAACCAGTACGGCCAGGTCTATCAGGTGAATCTGCAGGCTGAAGGCGCCGACCGAATGACCCTCGACGACGTGCTGGCCCTCCGGGTGCCCAGCCGTTTCGGCGGGACCATTCCGCTTCGGCAGTTCGTGGAACTCCACGAAGTGTCGGGTCCGGTCAATCTTCAGCACTACAACCTCTACGAATCCGCCCAGGTGCTCGGTGGTCCGGCCAAGGGCTTCTCCGGTGGCCAGGCCGTGAAGGCGCTGATGGAGGTCTCGCAGACCGAACTCATCGACAAGGGGTGGGGCGGCGAATGGACCGGAACCGTGTATCAGCAGTTGAAGGCCGGTTCGGCCTCGATCGCGATCTTCGGGTTCTCCCTGATCATCGTGTTCCTGGTGCTCGCGGCGTTGTATGAGAGTTGGTCGATGCCGTTCATCATCCTGCTGTCCGTGCCGTTGGCGGTGCTCGGTGCGGTGATCGCCTTGCAGATCAGAGGCATTCCGTTGGATGTCTACGGACAGATCGGGCTGCTGATGCTGGTCGGACTGGCGGCCAAGAATGCGATCCTGATCGTGGAATTCGCCAAGGGTCTGCGTGAGGAAGGGCGAGGAATCATCGAATCCGCGATGGAAGCCGCGCGTCTTCGACTGCGTCCGATCCTGATGACCGCCTTTGCGTTCATCCTCGGCGTCCTCCCGCTGGTCTTCGCGACCGGGCCGGGTGCGAATGCTCGCCATTCGATCGGAACCACGGTCCTTGGCGGCATGATCGCCTCCACGATTCTCAGTCTGCTCTTCGTCCCGGTCCTTTACGTCATCTTCGAAGTCGTGCGTGAGCGATTCGATGGTTCGTCCCCGACCGATGGTGAGAAGCCGGATTCGCCGTCCACCGCGACCATCTGATCGAGTTCACGAATCGAAGGTTGTCCGCTCGTCCGGACCGGATACCGTCAGGGTCATGAATCGACCCTCCAGGACCAGTCGTCGCGATTTTCTCGCGATCTCCGCCACCGGGGCAGCCGTTTCAGTCCTGCCGGTGAACACCGATGCGTCGGAACCGCCTCCGGGCGGGACGGCGTCCGAGACCCCGCGAGAACGGAATGGCTCCCGGACCCTTCGCGTGGCGGTGGTCGGGGTTCGAGGCCGAGGTTGGAATCACGTTCAGGGGTTGCAGGCGCAGCCAGGTTGCGAGGTGGTCGCGCTCTGCGACGTCGATTCGGAAGTGCTCGCTCGGCGGGCTGCTGAATGCGCCGCGGGCACGAAGGATCGAGCCGGCTTCACGGTCGAGACGACCGGAGATGTCCGAACGCTCCTGAAGCGGGATGACGTCGACGCCATCGCGATCGCGACCCCGAATCACACCCACGCGATGCTGGCCTGTTGGGCGCTGGATGCAGGCAAGCACGTCTACGTCGAGAAGCCGGTCTCGCACGTGGTCGACGAGGGTGCCAGGATCATGGCGGCGGCCCGGCGAAATGGACGCATCTGTGCGACCGGCACCCAGGGGCGCTCGGCTCGAAGCGTTCGGGACGCGATCGACTTCGTTCATGCAGGCGGGCTGGGAAAGGTGCATTGTTCACGCGGCCTCTGCTACAAGCCGCGACGACCCATCGGCACCGTGGAGTCGCCTCGATTCGCACCCGCCAGCCTGGACTACGACCGCTGGCTGGGCCCCGTCGGCTACCGCCCGCTTCAGCGGCCCCGACTTCATTACGACTGGCACTGGGATCTTCACACCGGCAACGGCGATCTTGGAAATCAGGGCATCCATCAGATGGACATCGCTCGCTGGGCTCTTGATTGCGACCGAATGCCGCGGCGAGTGACTTCGGTGGGTGGACGGATGGGTGAGGCCGACGCCGGAGACAGTCCGAACACCCAGGTCGCGGTCTTCGATTGTGAGGGCGTTCCGCTGGTCTTCGAGGTTCGTGGCCTGCCCCGGGACAAGGCCTCGCAATCCGACAAGTGGGAGATGGATCGATTCGAGGGCCAGTCGATCGGAAACGTGATCCATGGAGAGAACGGTGTGGTCCGGATCTCGAATTCCTATTCCTGGGCCGACCACATCGANCGCGATGGCGTGAAGCAGAAGGAGTGGAAGGGTGGCGGAGACCACTTCGCCAACTTCGTCGCGGCCGTGAAGGCGGACGATTCGACCTTGTTGAACGCCTCCATTCGGGACGGGCATCTCTCGTCCGCGTACTGCCACCTGGGAATCCTGTCTCACCGTCTCGGTGAAACCTCCTCCGTGGAGGAGATCGACACGGCCTTCTCGGGCGACCGGATCGGGTCGGAGGCCTGGGCCCGGATGCAAGGTCACCTGCGAGCCAACGAGATCGATCTCGACGCCACGCCGTTGGTGCTGGGTCGACCGCTTCGAGTCGATGCCGAGGGGACTCGGGTCATGGGTGACCCGGAAGCCACTGGAATGCTGGTCCGCGAGTGTCGGGAACCCTTCCTCTTCTGATCGCCCCGGCCGGGAGCTCCGTTCATGATCGATCGTCGCCTCTTTGTGAGCACGGCCGCCGCCGCCGCGACCTGCGGGGCCTGGGCGGAGCGAATCCGCGCGACTCGCCCTCNCGGNGGATCGGTTCCGCGATTCGGGTTGGTCACCTATCTCTGGGGACGGGATCTCGAACGTGCGGCGTTGATCGCGGCGTGTGAAGCCTCCCGACTCGATGGGGTGGAACTCCGCACCACCCATGCGCATGGAGTGGAGCCGTCGCTTGCTCCGGCCGAACTGGCCGAGGTCCGGGCGCAGTTCGATGATTCTCCGGTCACGCTCGTCGGCCTGGGGAGCGACGAGCGCTTCGACTCGCCGGATCCGGCCCGCCTCGAGGCGTCGATGGCGTCGGTCCGGAGATTTCTGAAGTGCTCCGCGGCGCTCGGAGCGACCGGCGTGAAGGTGAAACCGGATTCATTCCATCGGGGCGTGGAGCGAACGACGACCATCGATCAGATCGGTCGAAGTCTCGCCGCGCTCGGNCCGTTCGCCTCCGATCACGGACAGGAGCTCCGGCTGGAGGTGCACGGCGGGTGCGCCGATCCCCGAATCATCGAAGAGATCGTTTCGATTGCGAATCATCCGGCGATCCGTGTCTGTTGGAACTGCAACACCACGGATCTCCGGGGGCCGGGTTTCGGACGGCACTACGATCGACTCCGGCCCCATTTCGGGCAGACCATGCACGTCCGTGAACTCGACACCGTCGAGTATCCGATCGTGGATCTTCTCGAACGAGTGTCGACCGATGGATACGACGGGTTCGTCCTGCTCGAGGCCCACACGCCGCCGCCTCGGCATCGGGTGTCGGCGCTGTCCAACCAGCGGGCGATCTTCGATGCCCGGACCCGACCGATCGTGGCGATCACCGATCGGTCGCTGCCGATCCGGATCACCCCGCGACGAAACGCTCCCAACCAGCTCGACGTTCGGGCGGGTGCGGACGCATTCTGCACTGTTCGACTCGGTCCGGCGGAACGAACGCCCGCGATCTTCCCCTTGCACGCGCCCGGCGAACGGCTCGTCGTGAGGGCGTTTCCGTTCGAGCGTCGCCCCGGTGAATCCACCGATCATCCGCATCACCGTGGCCTCTGGTTCGCTCACGGAGATGTCGGTGGACTCGACTTCTGGCATGACCCGGCGTGCCGGGTGGTGGTTCGGCGACATGAAACGGTCGGTGNCGACACCATCAGGTTCGTGGNGGACTGGGTGGGGCCGCGGGGCCGGGTGGCGATCGAGACCCGTACGCTTCGATTCTCGGCCCGCCCGGATCGACATCGGATCGAAACCGCGATCGAACTCGTACCGATCCGAGAGCGGCTGGTTCTGGGCGACACGAAGGAAGGCCTGTTCGCGATGCGATTGGCGCCCACTCTTCGAGTCGAGGGTTCGAACGCGAGAGGGCGATTGGAGAATGCCGAGGGCGTTCTTGATCGTGATTGCTGGGGTCGGCGATCGGCGAGGATGATCGCTGAAGGACCGATCGGAGGACGTCTGGTTCGAGTCACGGTGGAGGACCACGAGGAAAATCCGGGTTTCCCCACTCACTGGCATGCCCGCCCCTACGGACTGCTTGCCGCGAACCCATTCGGCCGTCGCGCGTTCGAGGGGCCCGAGGCCCGCTCGGGAGCCACCGAATTCACGCCCGAGACGCCGCTCCGACTTCGATATGTGACCACCCTCGAGACTCGCCCCGGGCTCGCCGGCGCTTGAGGCCGGATCCCGATCACCGGGATTGGCCATCGCCGCCGAAACCGTGGGCGGTTCCGGCGGCCAGAGGTGAGTCGATCAGTCCGCGGCTGGAACCGCTTCGACCGTTTCGATCCCAGGGTCAGGGTCAGGGGCCGGCCGACGATCAAAGACGAACTGCTCGCCGGTGGTGGTGACCACGATGGTGTCGCCAGGCTCGTAATGCCCGGAGAGGATCCGGGTCGCGATGGGGTTCTCGATCCGCTGCTGGATGACTCGCTTGAGCGGCCGGGCACCGAACTGCGGATCGAATCCTTCGGCCGCGAGCGCCTTCATGGCATCGTCGGTGATCTCGATGTGCAGTTCCCGTTCCGCGAGCCGCCCTCGGAGAAGTTCGAGCTGGATGCCGACGATCCCGGCGAGCTGCTCCCGACCNAGCTGCTGGAAGATGACGGTGTCGTCGATCCGGTTGATGAGCTCCGGGCGAAGATGCTGCTTCAGCATCTCCTTGACCCCGGCTTCGATCTCNTCGTGGATGGCCCCGCCCGCCGTCATCTCGAGAATCTTGTGTGACCCGATGTTGCTGGTCATCACGATGATGGCGTTTGAAAAATCCACCGTCCGCCCGTGCCCGTCGGTGAGTCGGCCGTCGTCAAGGACCTGCAGCAGCACGTTGGAGACGTCAGGGTGCGCCTTTTCCATCTCGTCGAAGAGGATCACCGCGTAGGGGCGACGACGCACGGCTTCGGTGAGTCGTCCGCCTTCCTCGTAGCCGACGTATNCGGGAGGAGCGCCGATCAGGCGGGCGACCGCGTGTTGCTCCATGTACTCGCTCATGTCGATGCGAACCATCGCCTCCTCGGTGTCGAAGAGGAAATTCGCAAGGGCCTTGCACAGTTCGGTCTTGCCGACTCCGGTCGGTCCGAGAAAGAGGAAGGATCCGATGGGGCGGTGAGCCTCGCCGAGGCCGGCACGATTACGGCGGACCGCCTCGCTCACCGCGCGGACGGCGTCGTCCTGTCCGACGACCCGGTCTTCGAGCACCGATTCCATGCGCAGGAGCTTGTCACGTTCACCCTCGACCAGGCGATCGACGGGGATGCCGGTCCAACGAGCGACCACTTCGGCGATCTGCTCGCTGTCGACTTCCTCTTTCACCAGGGCCTCGCCCGATTCCTGTCGTTCGTGCAGGGCCGATTCCGCGGCGGCGAGTTGTTCGTCCAGATGTCGGAGGTCNCCATATTGGATGCGACTGGCCCCCTCGAAGTCACCGAGTCGCTTGGCCTGTTCCAGTTCGGTCTGCTTCCGATCGATCTCCGCCTTGACCTCCTTGATCCGGTCGAGGTCTCCCTTCTCGATCTCCCACTGGGCGGTGAGGCCCTGGTTGCGTTCCTCGATCGAGGCGAGTTCCTCCTCGATCGCTTCGAGCCGCTTCTTTGCGCCCGCATCCTTGTCGCTTTCGAGTTTGAGACCTTCACGCTCGATTTCCAGTTGCATGATCCGTCGGCGGATCTCGTCCAGTTCCGTGGGCATCGAATCGTTTTCGATCCGAAGCTTCGAACTCGCTTCGTCGAGGAGGTCGATGGCCTTGTCGGGCAGGAAACGGTCACTGATGTAGCGATCGGAAAGCCGGGCCGCGGTCACCAGGGCGCCGTCCTGGATCCGGATGCCATGGTGGGCTTCGTACCGCGGCTTCAGTCCACGCAGAATGGCGATGGTGTCTTCGAGCCCGGGTTCGCCGACGAATACCGGCTGGAAACGACGCTCGAACGCCGCGTCCTTTTCAATGTGCTTGCGATACTCGTCGAGGGTGGTCGCACCGATGCAGCGGAGTTCGCCGCGGGCGAGTGCCGGCTTCAGAAGATTGCCCGCGCTGACCGCGCCGTCGGCCTGGCCGGCGCCGACGATGGTGTGAAGTTCATCGATGAACAGGATGATCGCGCCTTCGCTCGCGGCGACCTCCCGCAGGACCGCCTTGAGCCGCTCCTCGAACTCGCCGCGGAACTTCGCGCCGGCGAGCAACTGCCCGACGTCGAGCGCCATGATTCGCGAATGACGCATGCCGTCCGGACAGTCATGGTTGACGATGCGGATCGCGAGGCCTTCGGCGATCGCGGTTTTTCCCACCCCCGGCTCGCCGATCAGCACCGGGTTGTTCTTGGTGCGGCGGCTGAGCACCTGCATGCATCGTCGGATCTCCTCGTCGCGACCGATGACCGGATCGATCTTTCCGGCGGTCGCCCGCTCATTGAGATCGATCGCGTACTTCTTCAATGCTTCGTACGTGCTCTCCGCGCCGGCATCATTGACCTGGGTCACTCCCGATGCTTTCCGGATCTGGTCGATCGCGGTTTCGACCGAGGCTCGAACCGCGCCACAGGAGTCGAGCACTTCCGATGCATTGGCCTTGACCTCGAACAACGCCAGGAGCAGATGTTCGGTCGAGATGAAACTGTCGCTGCGCTTCTTCGCTTCCGTTTCGGCCCGTTGCAGGACCTGCATCGTCGCGGGCGAAGTGCGGGGTTGGGTTCCGGTGACGCTGGGGAGGCGTCCGAGTTCGGCATCCGCGACTTCGCGGACTCGCTCGGTCTGGACCCCGGACTTCGCGAGGATGGAACCGACCACGCCCTGCCTGTCCTCGAGCATCGCACCGAGGATGTGCAGGGGTGTGAGTTCTGCGTGTGAGCGGGCGGTCGCCGTCGACTGCGCCGCGGCCAGGACTTCCTGGGCCAGGGTGGTGAATCGTTCCATCTGCATGATGTGTGGTCTCCATTGGCGGTGACATCGACCTGAAGTCGCGCTGCCNCAGACATGAATCCGCAACCGTCATGCCGTTCACCGGGGCGGCTTCTTAGCCCCTCTGACGCGATCTTGAGGGGATGCGACTGCCGTTCGGGCAGTCGATGTGATCACCTCCGGCCGTTCCAGTACTTCCGAGAACCGCGGGCGTCCGGATTCAAAGCGTCGACACGGGGATCGCGGGAAACCCGGAAGGATGCACTTCGGGGCGATCGTTGATCCAGGCGACCAGCCAGCGGAAGGCGTCGACCAGCCGTGGACCGGGGCGATTGAACATCTGATTGCCGTCGACCAGCATGACGGCGTTGGGATCACCATCCACCACCGCGGGCAGCACCTTCCACCAGTCGGTCGCCTGCAGGGCTGGAAGTTCGCGGCGGATGGCATCGAGGTCGTATCCGCAGGGGCAGATGACGATGCGGTCTGGTTGACTGGCCACGATGTCTTCGGGGGTCACCTGCCGGCTCTTCGCGCCCGGCGCGTTCAGGGAGTGCCGGCCACCCGCGTGTTCGATGAGCGCGGGGGTCCAATGCCCGCCGGCGAACGGAGGATCCATCCACTCGAGGAAGAGGATCTCGGGTCCCGGTACGTATGGATTCACGAAATCAACGGCGGTCCAGTAGGCCTCGCGAGCCGCGACCATCGCCGCTTCGGCTTCTCGTTCGAGGCCGACGGCGCGACCGACTTCAAGCAGATCGTCGAGCACCTCCCATACCGTCTTGGGGTCAAGGCTCACGATCTCGGGACGAGGGTCCATGCCGGCGACCGCCCCGCGAACGGTGGCGAGATCGATGGAGCAGACCTCGCAGAGATCCTGGGTGAGAATCACATCGGGGGCCAGTTCGACCAGGCGATCGACGTCGAGCCGATAGAGGCTGGCGTTGTCGGCGCCGTCCTGATCGAGCACCGCACGGACTTCGGCGTCGATCTCCGCACTGGTCCCTCCGGAAGTCCGAGCCGCGGTCAACACCGGCCGATCGGAGACGGAGGTCGGATGATCACATTCGTGACTCCGGCCGACGAGAAGTGATTCGCCACCGATGGCGCAGAGAACCTCGGTGGCGGACGGAAGCAGGCTGACGACACGCATGCTGGAGATGGTACGTCGCCGGTTCCCGGTCGTCGTTGGATCGGCGTAATCGGCGTGATCCGAACCGATGGAGGCGAATGACCCTCATCATCGGCACCGTTGGCACCGGCCGACGGGTTGAAGGGGTCACGAGGTGGCGGCAGGGCGAGTTGGATGCATGTTCGAACCGTCCGACCGACCCCGCCTGGCGTGATTCGCCCGGGCAATTCGAAATCCCCGGTCGAACGCAGAGAAAGGTCAAGATATGAAGATTCGAGGGCTGTACATCTCGCTGATCGCCGGTGCCACGATGGCATCAAGCCTCCATGCCGACGTGGTCGAACTCGACCTGGGCAGTTTCCGGTTCGGAGCCGGGACCAGTGGTTACGAGTACCAGGGAGATCACGGTGATCTGATGGGATCCGATGTGGAAGGGGATGCGATCGAAAAGTCGGTCGCCACCGTCGATCTCGCGGGTTTGATCCAGCAGAATCCGGGATTGAGCATCTCGTGGATCCGGATCGAGGATCCGGGCTGCAACTTCTACAACACGAATCCCGGCGCGGACATCGATCTCTTCGCGGTCGCGGGATCTCCCGAAGGCCTGTCGGTCCAATACGACTACGAAGGCATCAATTCGATCTACGCCGACCACTCCAGCGACGCGCTGGCGGCGGAGGTCGCGATGGTCGACTTCGAGCACGGATCCAATGATTCCTCGGCGATGTGGATCTCACTGGGAGACGGTGGAAGTCTGACCATGAGTTTCACCGGGTGGCCCGATGGAGGCGGCAATGGAGGGGGCGATGGCAATGATGGCAACGGTGGAGATGATGACGCCGGAAATGGTGGTGGCAATGATGTCGGGGGAGACGGAACCATCGATCAGGATCAGGCTCCGGATCTGTCGGCTCCGATGCCCGGGGGCGTTCTCGACGGCCTTGACATCATCACGCTGGGTTTGGAGGTCGACTCCTTCGACTTCACCGGATTCCAGCTTCGATTGAACGAGATCGCACCGACCGCGGAATGGGTTCAGGTGACCGTGGGATTCCAGACCGCGGGAATGTCGGTGGTGCCCGGGCCGGTCGGTATGGCTGTCCTGCCTCTGGCGGCCGCCATGATCCGCCTTCGCCGTCGGCGTTGATCTTTCCGAAACATCTTCTGACCGCCATGCCCGCCCGATAGAGTGGCGGCATGGCGGTTTTCGCATATCGCGCTCGGGACACCGGTGGACGCCGGGTCGACGGCCGACTCGAGGGATCGAGTCGAGCCGCGGTGGTGGCTGAATTGCAGGGCCGAGGGCTGGCTCCAGTGCAGGTCCGGCAGACCGCCGGTACGAGCGGGGGTGGTCGGAGGCTCGCCGATCGGAAACTCTCCGCGGCCTACGCGCAACTCGCGGATCTTCTTCGGGCCGGGGTTCCCCTGCTTCGCGGACTTCGGCTGCTCGGGCGAGGTCGATCAGACGCCAGAATCTCCGCCGCCATGAACACGATCGCCGATCGGGTCGCCGATGGAGAGCGGCTGGCGGATGCGATGCGGGAGACCGGAGGTTTCCCGGAGGTTCACCTCGCGATGGTGGAGGCGGGCGAGCGAGGCGGTTTTCTCGATGACGTGCTGGCCGAACTCGGAACCTTTCTCGAGCATCAGGCGGAACGTCGGGCGACGGTCCTCGGAAACCTCATCTATCCAGTGATTCTGCTTCTGGTGGGACTGGGAGTGGTGGTTGCATCCCTCGTGTTCTTCGTTCCTCGTTTCGAAGAATTCTTCGCTGACATGGAACTCCCCCTGGCGACGCGGATCCTGATCGGTATTTCGGATCTGCTGGTCGGAGGATGGCCGTTTCTTCTTTTGTTGATGGGCGGAGTCGGGACGGCCTGGTGGATGGTTCGCCATCGTCCCGGTTTCCGACGATCGATCGCGGGTTGGCAGCTTCGTCTCCCGATCGCCGGCGATCTGGTCAGAGCCCTCGCGGTGGCGCGATTCACTCGAATGCTGGGAACCTTGCTTTCCAACGGAATCCCCATGATCCCGGCGATGCGAATCAGTCGAGCTGCCGCCGGCAATCTTCTCCTGGAAGAGGCCATCGACTCTGCGACCGAGGCCGTCGGTGGTGGAGAATCGCTCGCCGGGCCTCTGCAGTCCAGCGGGCTCTTCGGTGAGGACGTGGTCGAGATGATTTCGGTCGGAGAAAGTGCCAATACGCTGCCCACGGTTCTGGTGGGGATCGCCCGGACGGCGGAAAAACGAACCGATCGGGTCCTGGATCTCATGCTGAAGCTCATGGAGCCCGCCCTGCTGCTGTTTCTTGCCGGGGCGGTCGTCTTCATCTTTCTCGCGCTCGTGGTCCCGATGATGCAGGTCGGTCTTCAGGTCTGAGACCGCGAATCCCCGGGGTTCAACTTCTCGGCCCCTAATCTTGAACCAACGGCAACTTCGGGCGGGGGAAGAGGTACATTGCGTTTCGAGATCAAGAGCCGATCGAGGACGCAGACCTCGTATCGGTCCAGATTCCCGAGGCCCGCAGCAATGGAAGGATCCGACATGCCCGCCCCGCGTCCCGTCCGTACCGCTCGTCGCGGCTTCACGATCATCGAGCTCCTCATCGTCATCGCGATCATTCTCGCGATCGGCGGTCTGGTTCTGGTCAACGTTCTCGGCGCCAGTGAAAAGGCCGACCGAGGAACGGTCATGATTCAGATCCAGGCGTTCGATCGGGCCCTGGAGCAGTTCAAGATCGACATGAAGCGATATCCATCCGAGGAAGAAGGACTGGTCGTCCTCTGGAACAAGGACTCGCTCGAGGATGAGGACGAGGCCGGCAAGTGGGGTGGCCCGTATCTCAAGTCCCCGTCCGTGAAGGACACCTGGGGCAGCGAATGGGTCTATCGGAATCCCTCCGAGATCGAAGGGGTCGACTACGACATCGTGTCCGTCGGTCCTGACAAGGAGGAAGGTACCGACGACGACATCAGCAGTAACGACGGGATGGTCGATGCCGATGGCGAGACGCTCGACGAATTCAGTGATTTCGGCTCCAACGAGGGTTGAGGAACGCACCGCATCCGCGGGCTTCACGATCCTTGAACTGCTGATCGTGATCGGTGTGGTGATCTCCCTTGCGGCGATCGCCATACCCTTCACACTGCAGGAACTCGAACGACGAACCGAGACCGAGGCGACCGACCGCCTCGGTCTCCTTGTGCGCCTGGCCAGAGCGGAGGCGCGGGCCTCGGGCATGCCGCTGGAGGTCATGTGCGACCAGAGTGGTGGCAGGGTGATGGTCCTCCGGGTCGATCCTCGGAATCCCGGGGTCGTCCTGGCCCTGAACGACCC
Source organism: Phycisphaerae bacterium (assembly GCA_002683195.1). Next base: position 47,623 of record NYSW01000046.1, on the reverse strand, counting down.
CGATGATTTCGATGCCGGGAGCGAAATCGAAATCGATTCCGAACGTCGGGTCCGGGACCGCTGGGCGACCGTCGATTTCGAGGCATCGGTGGTGATCTCGCCGGTGCCGGACTGGGAAACCGAGGACGCGGAGGCATTTGAATTCGAGGCGAGCGACGAATCTCCCGAACCCGCCGGCCTCGCCACGGAGCCCGGGATCGATCCCTGGCCGGGGTCGACCCGGCTGTTGTTCATGCTTCCGGACGGAAGCGTGATCACCACCACTCCGTTCGGCCTGACCACCGGACGGGGCTGGAAACCGGTCTCGGTCGATCCATTCAGCGGTCGGATTGCTCTTTTGGAGACCAGGCCGGGGGCGGTTTCGGCCCTCGAAGATGAAGTGGAAGACGAGGTGGCGGAAGATGCCCTGGAGGACGATCCGTTGGACGAGTCCGCCGGCGAGGCGGATTTCGGACGGAGTCCCGCGGTGGAGGCGGAGGATGAGGGGGCGCGGCCTTGATCTGCTTTCCCCGGGATGATGTCCGTCGACGCGAGGGTGGCCTCCTGCTCGAGACCCTGCTGAGTCTTGCCCTTCTGGTCATGATCGGCTTGTTCGCCTTGAGCATCGCCCGAGACTCGGTCGAGGCGACCGAACGTGCCGCCCGTCGGGTGGCCGCGGTGGAACTCGCCGCCAGCCGGATCGCAGAGATCGAGGCCGGATTGATTTCGTTGGATGCGATCGGCGATCTGGCGGACGGGCCGGAAGCAGATTTCGAGTCCGAATTCGACGCCTCGGTCGAACCCCGCTGGAGCTTCGTGGTTTCGGTTGAAACCTCACCCGCGGAAATCGAGGGTCTGGCTCGAATCGAGGTCACGGTTCGCGATGAGACAGAACAAGGCGAGGGGCAGGTCCTCGCAAGTCTGGTGGCCCTGGTGGCTGACGCCGGGAGCGGACCGTCATGAATCGCACCGCTCGAACGCAGTCGGGTTTCACGTTGCTGGAGACGCTGGTCGCGATCAGCTTCACCCTGGCCATCATTCTGGTGGCGGGAAATCTCCTGGACGATCTGTCCGATTCTCGCCGCCGCACGCAGGATCGCATCGCGGTGATCGAAGGGTCGACGATCATGCTCGACCTCCTGGCTGCTCGTCTCTCGGTCGCGACCGCCGCGGACGCCGCGGGTGAATCAGGGATCGTGGGGGATGCCTGGTCGCTGCGAGTCACTGGTAGTGGAGTGATGCTTTCCCGCCTCGCGCAAGGGGCGTCTCTTTCGCCTCTGGTCGATCGGGGTTCCCTCGAGTTCGAGCCGCAGGGTGAAGGACTCGCGATCCGCGAGGGTGATGGTCCCTGGACGATGCTGATTCCGAGTCTGACCGCGATTCGGTTCCGCTATCACGATGGTGGTGACTGGCGGGATTCGTGGGACAGCGGGACGGATGGCCTGCCGGTCGCGGTCGAAGCGGCGATCTGGACCGATCCCTGGCTCGATGACGCCCGCGCTCCCTGGATGCCGGCTCCCGAGGGGGATGAGATCGAGTTCGCGGATGGTCTCGCCGATGAGATGAGCGAGTTCGGCGACTTCCTCGATCCGGACCCGATGGCATTCGAGGTGGCGGCCGATGACGAGATTCCGCCTCCGGATCGAATTCGGGTCATCGCGATTCTCGATCCAAATCCGAGCGGTTCACCGCAAGACGAATTTTCTCAGAGGCCTTTCGATGCCGAGGGGGGTGGCGGATGAGAATCCATCGCGCCGGCATTCACACTTCCGGATCTCGGCGGGGCATCGCCCTCGCGGCGGTGCTTCTGACCGGACTCGGGCTGCTGTTGGTGGTGCTTGGATTGCTGCATTCGGTTCGTGCGGGTGTGTCTTCCATCGGGGGTACCGAGGATGCCATTCAGACCCGACTCGCGGCTCGCAGCGCCGTCCGCGGTTTCGCGGCGATCCTCGCCCGTGATCGGGACGAGATGCTTCGTGGTCTCTCGCCCGACCCTTCCGCCGCGTTCGAACTCTTCGAACTTCCGGGCGGCGATCCTGGCCGATTGGCGGTGGCCCGCTTGATTCCTCTCGGGTCGAGCGGTGCGCTGGTGGTCGGTGAAAGTGGTCGGCTTGATTTGAACTCCGTCGACGCGACGGCACTCGAGGCCACCGGGCTCTTCACCGCCCTCGAGGCCGAGGTGGTGATCGCGGCTCGGGATGCGCGGCCCGACGGACGGTTCAACCATGTTTCCGATCTGCTGGCGATCGAAGGTGACGGCGCTCCGGGAGCCACCAGGGTTCTGGGGCCGTTGGATGAGATCTCGATCCTCTCCCGGGTCGATGACGCGGAGGAATCCGTTGGAGACCGGATCAAGATGCGTCTGGACGCGGAACTGGGTTCCGGAACCCGGCCCATCGTCGATGTGTTCACGGTGCATTCGTTCGAACCCGACGTCGATGCGCGGGGAGGTGTTCGACTCCGACCGGGATTGGATGAATCGGCTTCGGACTTCGAGGGGCGTCTGGAAACTCAGGCCTTGATGGAACGGGTGCTGACCGGCGGCACGCCGGAGGGTGAATCCGACGGCCCGACGGAAGCGGCCGAACCGGCGGAAGATCAGCAGGATTCCGAGCCCGAAGCCGATCCGGTTCCGACTTCATCCGAAGCCCTGGTGTCCGCGTTGCGTCGAGCATCGGCCAGCACGCCGGGCGCCGATGTCGGAAGCGCTTTCGACGGGCTGACCATTCACGAAGGTGGTTGGCGCAACGGACTTCTCGACATCAACACGGCACCGGTCGAAGCGTTGCAAGGAATTCCAGGGATCGATTCATCGCTCGCGGCGGCGATCGTGGCCCGGCGGGAATCGGTGGCGGAAGATCGTCGGTTCGATCGTTTCTGGCCGGTGGCCGAGGAACTGGTGGAACCGGCGGCCTGGGACGTGGTGGTTCCCCGGATCAGCACCCGGAGCCTCTTGTGGCGGGCGATCCTGGTGGTGGGCCTGGTGCCCGGCGATGAACCTGAGGGGCCGTTGCAGTCCCCGGTGGCCTGGGAAGTGGTGGTGGATTGCGGCCTGCAGACGCCACGAATCGTGGAGCTTCGCGATGTGACGCTCCTCGAACTGACGGCTCGCCTGCTCGCCGCCGCGGGTGAAGCCGATTCGGAGTTTTCCTCGGCCGCACCGCTGGCAGGCGAGCAGTCCAGCGGGTCCGTGGATGAAGGGCTCTTCGACGATTCCCCGCTTTTCACCGATGGCCCGCTGTTCGATGAGCCGCCGCTCTTCGACGATCTCCCGCTCTTCGATGGGGCTTCGCTTTTTGAGGATGATTCCCTCTTCGAGTCCGCTCCGCTTTTCGGCGGGAACGGGTCCACCAGCCTCTTCGGGGGTGGCTCGGAGGGTGCCGGTACGGAAGACGATTCCTCCTCGGCGACCGTGCCCCGCGATCGCGGGCCGGGGGGGCGGTGGCGCTCATCGGCCTCCTCGGGGTAGCATCGTGTTCGAGTCCTTCCCGTCGCACCGGATTTTCGACATGCCTCGCCGCATCACGCTCGCCATTGACCTGGGCCATCACGTGCTTCGTGCAGCGCAGGTGCGCCCGGGTCGCCCGTGCCGAGTGATCTCGACCCTCTTCGAGCGAATGCCCGATGAACTGGATCGCTCCGATGCCAAGGCGGTGGGACGGACGCTCGCGGGTGCGATGTCGCGGGCGAACATGACGGCCGGCCCCGCCATCTTCGCACTGGATCGGTCGATCACCAGCTTCAAGCGAATCAGCCTTCCAACCACCGAGTCCGACGAACTGCCGGAAATGGTTCGGCTCGCGGTCGAACGGGACCTGCCGATCGACGCNGAGGAAGCCGTCATCGACTTCACCGTCCTCAGCCGCGAGGGAGACGCCACGCTGGTGGAAGCGGTCGCCGTCCCCCGGCGGGAGATCGACCGGATCCGTGAGGTCGCGGAAGCGGCGGGCATCACGGTGGCCCGTATCGCGCCTCGATGCCATGGAAGCCTGCGGCTGGCGGAGGCATCGACTCCCACGTTGCTGGTCGATGTCACTGGAGAAGGTCTCGAATTCGTTCTCGCTTCGGACGGCGCGATCGCCTGGTCACGAGGGGTGGAGATCGCAGGCCCGGATGGCGCACCGCCGACGGCCGAACAGTTGGTTCCCGAGACCCGGCGGAGTTGGATCAGCTACCGACTTTCGAGCGATGAATTCGACGCGCCTCGGCTGCTGGTTCTCGGGGGNGAGCGGGTGGAAGAGGCTTTGGAAGCCGTGGCGGAGGCCACCGGCCTCGAGGCGAGTCGATTCACCGGGGATCGGCGGGTCAAGCCGGAGATCGACATGCGGGGTGCCTGGCCATTGGTCGGACTCCTGCTTCCGGCGAGTTCGGCCACGGCGATCGATCTGTCTGCGCCACGTGAAACACCGGACACGGCGGCGAGATGGCGGCAGCGGATTCTCGCCATCATCGGGCTGGCCACGGTGGCCGGCCTTGCGGGCTGGACGATCGGGAGCCGCGATCTCGATGCCCTGCAGGATCAGGCTCTGCAGTATCGGGAGAAGGCACTGAACGCCAATCAGGAGCACCTTCGGTTCAAGCGGGATTCGTTTCGTGCCGCCCATCTGGAAGAATGGACTTCGGTGCGGCCGGACTGGCTGGAGCAGTTGAAACTGGTGGCCGGACCTGCCGCCGAGGGTGGCGCCGCGGTACTCGACGAATTCGCCGGAGCGATCCAGACCTCAGGGATGGAATACGAGACGGCGGCTGGATTCCGGGCCTCCAGCAGCATTCGGCTGGTGGTCGAGGGTGAAGGCGGTTCTCGAGAGGCGGTGGCGAGACTCCGCGACGAACTCGTGAGCGATGATCGATTCGTTCTTCGAAACACGGGTTCGGACGGCCGCGGCGGTCGTCGCATGCCCTATCCCTTCGGGTTCGANCTTCGATCACGAACGCTTGATCCGGGGGCCATNCCGGATGAGGAAGTCTCGAGTGGCGATGAAGGGGGGGGCGAATGAGCTTGAAGAAGCGACTGGTTCTGCCTGGTATCGCCCTGGGGACACTGGTGGTCAGCGGCCTCCTCGGTTGGTCGGTGGGAGGCGGACGGCTGGATGGATCCCGTGACGGTCTCGATGACGACATCGCCAAGTACGTCCGGGTGATGAACGGAGTCCGGGACGAGCGGACTCGTCGTCCGGAGCTCGATGCGCGGCTCTCGGCCCTGCTCGATCGAACGTTGGGAGCGGATCTCGAATACGTGGACAGTCGGGTTCGTGGACTGCTCGCGGAGTTGCTCGAGTCGGCCGGCCTGGAGAACGGGACCGTCTCCACCACCGGGGGCACGCTGGTGGAAACCCCGGCGAAACGAGAGTTTTCACGAGCGAGGTCGGCTCGTTCCTACCGCGACGAACCCGATTTCGTATTGGTCGGCGCGTCTGCAAGCGGTCGAGGCTCGATCGCCGAGGTCGTCGAATTCCTGCATGGTCTCGACGCCGCGGGCTGGGTCAAGCGCATCGACTCGGTGCGACTCGACCCTGATCCTTCGGGGCGTCGGATCAGTTGCTCGGTNCGGATCACCACGTTGTTCGTCCCCGGGGCCGAACCCGTGGGGGACCGCCCTGCGACCCGGCCCGGNATTCGTCCTCTCGGGCGATACGCGGAGATGGTGGCGGCCAACCCATTCGCGTTGGAAGAAAAGCCGGAGCCGCCGAAGGTGGCGAGGCCGCCCCAGCCTGTCGCCCCGGTCACCTTGCCGGACCCGCTGTCCGGGTGGATTCTGACCGGCCTGGTCGAGGGTGATCCGGGAAAGGAGGCCTGGTGCCGACATCTGCCATCCGGCCGTACCGCCACCCTGCTGCCTGGGGTGGCGACGACCCTGGACCGCGAGGTGGAGGTGACGCTGGTCGACATCGACGCCGACATCGCGACGATTCGGCTCGGTGAGGAGTCCTGGACCGTCCTGGTGGGATCGCCCCTTCAACGTCCCGCTCCCTGACTCCCACCCCCTTGATCGGTGACTTGCCCGACTCCCGGAACCAATCGCGGTCCGGGCGGTATCTATCCGCATGTTTGACCACTTCCANGGTGGTTTCAAACCACAATCCATGGTGGTCTGAAGGTACAATTCCACCACATATCGCGACTCGGGTCCGTGCGGCCCGGAAGCCGTCCGCATCGGGTGGATCCCGGTTCGGATGTTGTCGCAGCATGTTCGCCCTCGTGGTGGACGCCGGTACTCCTGGAACGCGGGTCGCCAAGCGGGCGAGTCGACGATCTCGGGAGGCCGGGAGGAGCCGATGCGATGATTGAGACTCGCCCCCGTGTCCGACGTCCCTTCCTTCTCGCCGCCTGCCTGGCCGCTGGTGGCCTTCTGTCGGGAGGGTCTGCCGCCTTGGCGCAGGAGTCTCCGGTTCGGCAGGTTCTCGACGAGGACGGAATCCCGCAGATTCGGTTCAACTTCAAGCAGCAGTCGTGGGATCAGGTGCTGGACTACTTCTCCCGGGCCTCCGGATTGCCGGTGGTGCGTTCGGTCGAAGTGCCGACCGGCACCGTGGACTACTTCCATCCGTCTCCCTATCCGTTGCCCAAGGCGCTCGAGACGCTCAACATCCTTCTTCAGACCAGGAATCTGATGTTGCGACAGGAGGACGGCCGGCTGGTGCTCGACGCGCTGGACGAGTCCAAGCGGGTCAACGTGCCCACCTTCGTGGGCGAGCTTCCTTCGGCAGTCACCCCCGACACCGTCGTCACGCTCATCGTTCCGCTGGTCAACGCCACCGCCGCGAATGTCGCCGAGCAACTGAAGTCGATGGTCGGCGAGTACGGGATGCTGGTGGCCATGCCCGAGCAGAATTCACTGCTCGTGGTGGAGACCGCGGGCAACGTCCGACGCCTTCGAATGATCGTCGACGAACTCGATCGCGAAGANGTCGAGAACTCGGTCGAGCAGATCGAACTTCAGCATGCCGACGCGGAAGAATTGATGCCCGTGCTCCAGAAGCTGATGAGCGAGCGGGTGGTCAAGATGGTGGTGAGGAACAAGAAGCAGGTCAAGGTCGAAGAGGACGTGATGCCGGTNGGATTCCGCATCACCTCGGACGGAAGAACCAACACGATCATCGCCCGTGGAACGCCGCGGCGAATCGATCGACTCCGGGCCGCCATCGCGATGCTCGACACCCCGAAGGTGGGTTCGGTTCGGCAGATGCGGACCCTTCAACTCGAGCGTCTCACGGTCGCGGATGCCAAAGGGAAGCTTGACCAGCTCTTTGCGGGATTGCCGGAAGCCCAACGACCCACTTACGTGGTGCTTCCGGACACCAATCGGCTCACGATCACCGCGGATCCCGGGGTGATCGACCAGGCGACCCAGTTCATCGCGGATCTTGAAAGTGGTGGTTCGCTGGGCCCGGCCGCCGGCGAAGCGTCCATCGCGTTGCTGCCGCTCAGTTTCGCATCGCCCGAGGCCGCGACGCTCGCCGTCAAGGCGGTTCTCAATCCTCGTCAACTCGCGGTGGTGAAGATCGTGCCGGGCCCCGATGGCCGAAGTCTGGTGGTCGCTGGTCCGGCCGGCGATCTCGACGCCGTTCGGCGCACCCTGGTCCTGATCGACCGCCCGACGGATCTGGCACGGCAGGTGCGGTACCTCACGATCGAAGCGGTCGATCCCGCGCTCGCAGTCACCCGCGCGACCCGGATGTACACCGCGAGTTCCGCGTCCGATCCCACGGCGGCGGTGGAGACCACGTTCAACGAGACGGATCGCACGCTGGTCATCGAGGGTGCGTCGGCCTCGCTGGATGAATTCGAACGAGTGCTCGCCAATGCGAGCGCGTCGATCTCGCCCGAGTCCTCGATCCGCCAGTTCTCGATCGCAAGCACCGATCCCAGTCGACTGGTATCGCCGCTTCAAAGCCTCGCGACTTCGATGCTGCGTCCTCAGGACGGTGGCGTCTACAACCCTCCGAGGTTCGAAGCCGTCGACGCCCTCGGAATTCTCGTGGTGGAGGCCTCCCGCGAGCAGTTCCCGATGATCGACGAACTGGTCCGCACGCTGGACAGACCTCAGCCCGGAGACATCGCGTTTCGAGTGATTCCGATCGGAGATCTCGACGGCGAGACGCTCCTTGCGCGGTCGATGAACGCCTTCGATCGCCAGGCCGCGATGCTTTCCCCGGAAGAGCCCGGTCGGCCCGAGGTTCGATTGGACGCCGCGGCGGGCAGTCTTGAAGTGCTCGGATCGGTCGATGCGGTCGAAGTCTTCGAGCGATCGGTGAAAGAGGCCCGGCGACTGCTGCCGCCTCCCACCGTCGGGCGAATGATCGAGATCCGGCAGGTGAGAGCGGAGGACATCGTCGAACCGCTTCGCACGATGATCTCGACCGCCATCGATTTCGGCGGGGGACGGGTCCCGGCCGAACCGGTCATCGAGGTGGTCTCGCCCACCAACAGTCTCTGGATCCGGGGAGACGAGGTCCAGGTCCGAGCGATCGAAGGTTTCATCAAGCGACTCGACGTCTTCGAGCCTTCCGACATGCCCCCGCTCCGCATGCTTCAACTTGCGGGAAGTGACGCGGTTCAGATCGCTCGCTTGCTGGCGGACCGTTACGACGCCCGCCCCACCGATGTCCGACGGGAGCAGCCGGTCAGGATCGAAGCCGACGCCGCCACCAACACCCTCGTGGTCACCGCGGCGACTCCGGTCTTCGACGAGATTCGCGACTTCGTCGAATCACTCAATCGGAACAGCGACTCCGAAGCCGAACGCGAGACCATGATCTTTCCGCTTCGGCTGGCGCGGGCGACCGACCTGGCCAAGGCGTTGGTGACCCTGTATCCCGAACCGCCGATGCCCCTCGACAGTCGAGGTCGTCCGTTGCCGCATCTCCGACAGCCGCGTGAGGTCTTCGTGAGCGCCGATGCGGGTACCAACACGCTCATCGTCGAAGCGCCGAGCTCGCGGCGGGCCAGTTTCGAAGAGCTGGTCAAGCAACTCGATCGAATCGAACTCCCGCCCCAGGCGGAACTCCGAACCTGGGACGTGAGTCGAGGCGAGGGCGATCAGATCGCGGTGACCCTGCAGGCGCTCGCCGGGCAGGGAGTCCTGAGCCGCCCCGGGACCAACGGGGAGAAGGCGGTCGAGGTGACGGTTCAGTTCGAACCTCGGAGTCGCACCCTGATCGTCGCGGGGGATGACTTCACCTTCAGCAAGGTCGAAGAAATCCTGGTCGATCTGCAGGCGGTCCCGGTGGTTCGATCTCTGCAGGTGATCGAGATCGGTGCCGGTGACGCGACCGAGATCGCCAGTAGGGCGACGAGACTCTACGGAGAACAGACCGAGGCCGACCCCGACTTCACGGCGGTCGAAGTCGAAGTCGATTCGGTCAATGGAACGATTCTCGCGGTGGGGGAAGAGGCTTCCCTCGCGAGATTCACGCAGGTCGTCCGGCAACTGGAGTCGGCGCAATCGCGGCCGCCCGACGTTCGGCTCATCTCGCTCGAGCACGTGGATGCGCTGGAGACCGCAACCATGTTGGACCAATTGATCGGCAACGAACTGTCGATGGCGGTGCTCGGTGGATCTCCGCCGGCGATCGAGCCGCTGGTCGCGGTCAATGCCCTGCTGGTGGCGGCTCAGCCCCGGGAGCATGAGATCATCGCGTCCGTGGTCGAGACTCTGGACGTGGCGGAAGAGGCGCTCCCTCCCATTCGCATTCTCCAGGTCCGCACCGCCGACGCCCAGAATCTCGCGCGGGCGCTGGGACAGACCTATGACCGTCGCTCCAACGAGGCGCGAGTCGAAAAGCCGGTCCGGATCACCGCCGACACCGCGACCAACTCCCTGATCGTGGCCGCCCACCCGGACATGTTGGAAGAGATTCGAACCATCGTCACCGATCTCAACGATGCGGATCGCCTTGACGCCGAAGGTCGGGAGATTCGAATCTTCCCGCTGCGAATCGCGCGGGCGGAAGATCTGGCTCAGACGATCGATCAGATGTATCCCGAGCCTCCGATGCCCCTGGACTTCCGTGGTCGTCCCCGGCCGGAACTTCGCGAATCACGAGAAGTCGTGGTGCGGGCCAATCCGCAGATGAACGCCTTGATCGTCGACGCCCCCATCCAGCGGATGGCGGGATTCGAGAAACTGGTCGAGCAACTCGATCAGGCTCAGATCGTGGCGGAGAGTGAGATCAGGACCTGGAAGCTCCCGCGAGTCGAGCTGGAAGCGGCGGCCCGGACCCTTCGTGAACTCTCGAGTGCCGGACACCTCGGTGCGACGGATTCCGGGACCACGATCGCGGTCACGGTCGACGGAGCGAGCGACACGCTGATCGTCTCCGGACCCTCCGCGATCTTCGATCGGGTCGACAAGGTCATCCAGTCGCTGGGCTCCGGACCCATCACCCCCGCGACCTCTCTGCGAACCTTCCGGCTCTCTCAGGCCCGGGCGGAATCAGTGGCCCCGATGCTCCGCGAAGTGTTGGTGGCTCGTCTGCGGGAAGACCTCCCCGGCGGAGAGAACGAGATCTCCCGGTTGCTCACGGTCACCGCGGATCGCAAGACCAACACCCTCATCATCTCGGCTCCGGACACCGTGATGCCGATCGCCGAGCAACTGGTCAAGACCCTCGACGCTTCGGCGTCGGTGATCGGTGATCCCACGGTGCGAGTGCGACCCCTGACCTTCGCGGATGCGACGGTGGTGGCGGTCGCTCTTCAGCAGGCCATCCCAAGCATGATGAGCGAAGCGACCGGCGAACCGGTNGATGTGAAGGTGGTTCCGGCCGCCGGATCCAACGCCTTGCTCCTGGTCGGTATTCCCGAGGACATCGAGGAGATCGAAACCCTGATCCAGCCTCTCGACGCCCGACCGGCGATGGACGCGGTCGATGCCCGGACCTTCGAACTCGTGCACGCGGACGCAGGCAAGGTCGCGCCCATCGTGCAGAAGTTGCTGGACGATCAGCAGGACAGCGACCCCCGACTGTTGATGGAACGAATTCGTCGGAGCCGGGGCATGGTCGACCTGACGCCCAAGGTCCGGGTCGAAGCGGACGAGCGGACCAACAGCCTGATCGTGAGCGGGCCCGTTCAGACCGTGAACCTGGCGGAAGGCCTGATCACCCAGCTCGATCGTCCCGATGCCGACGACGCTCGAAGCTACGCGACGTTCACACCCCGCCACGCAGACCCCGCGGCGATTCTCCAGCCGGCCCAGAAGATTCTCGACGACACCCGGCCGGCCGGCATTCGCAGCACGCTCGAACTGGTTCTGGAAGCCCAGAGCGGTTCGATCATGATCATCGGAAGCGAGCAGGAGACCGCCCGAGCGACCGAACTGCTGAGCACCTGGGATGCTTCCGTACCGGCTGTTCCACCCATGGAACTTCGAGTNCTCTCCCTGGAGAACGCCGACGCGACCGTCGTGGCCGCCACGGTGGGGGCCATGCTTCGAGATCGAAGTCGCTGGCCCGACTCGCTGCGGGACGCCCTGCGGGCCGGCCTGGCGATCACCGAGCCATCGGTCACCGCGGATGTCGCGGCCAACCGCCTCCTGGTCTCCGCCCCCGTGGAACTGCAATCGGTGGCGACCGCCATCGTGGCCCAGCTCGACCGGGACGATCGAACCAATGCGATCGAGGTTCGGGTGCACGCCGTTCCAAGCGGTGGTGCCGCGGAACTGGCCGCTGCGCTGCAGTCGGCTCTGGATGCCGCCGCCGCGGGCCGCCCGGGTGAATCCCGTCCCGTGGTGGCCGCCGCGCCCCGCGCCGATGCGGTGATCGTGACCGCGTCGCCACGGCTTCAGGAAGTGGTCAGCCGACAACTTCAATTGTTTGAAAACGGCGCCGGTTCCACCCAGGTCCGCACGATCTTCCTGAAGAACGCCGCGGCCGCGAGGGTGGCCCCGTTGGTTCAGGGCATGCTCGCCGAGACCGACGGACTNGAGCAGTCCGACATGCCCCGTTGGATGCGGCAGGAGATGTCATGGCGAAGAATGAGCGGGCAGAGCATGGGTGAGCGTCGACCGATCAAGATCCTCGCGGATGATCGCCTCAACGCGGTGATCGCGACCGGGCCGGTCGCGATTCTGAATGCCGCGGAGCAGCTCGTCCAGCAACTGGATGTTCCATCCGGCGGCGGTTCCGCGCGTCGGATCCGGGTGCTCGAAGTCCGGAACACCGACGCGATCGATCTCGCCGGCACGCTTGATGAACTCTTCGTCACCGCCGATGACGGNTCGACACCACCGCTCATCCGGGTGAATGCCGCGAGCAACACCTTGTTGGTTCGAGCCAGCGTCGATCAGTTCGACGAGATCGAGAGAATCGTCCGTGACATCGATGAGGCCTCACTGAACGTGGCCCGCGAACTTCGAACCGTACCGATCGATCCCAGCCGCGGTTCGGCCGAAGACGTGGCCCGGATGCTCGAGCGGATGCTCGATCGGGAAGATGACGACCGAGTCCGCATCGTGCCGTTGGAGGAGCTCCTCCGTCGGCAGGACGCAGCGAAGAAGACCGAGGAAGGAAACAAAGTCTCGATGAACATTCCTGCCACCCGGCCGTCAGGAATCCGTGCGATGGTCGCTGCCGTCTGCGTGGCGATGTCGCCGGCGCTGCAGGCCGCGCCGACGATGCCGTCGGCGCCCCCGTCCGAAGTCGCGACCGACGAGGCGGAGGTCATCATCGCGATCGATCCGGAGACGAATTCGNTGGTCGTCCTCGGTTCCCCCCGGGAGCTCGACCGGTTGACGGATCTCGCGGACGAGGTGGAGGACGGCCTGCCGGAGGAAGGCAGCATCGTTCGCGCGGTCCCGCTTCCCTCGACCGTGGACGTTCGAAACGTGGCGAACATCGTCACCCAGACCATTCGAGGATTGATCCCCGCAGGTGGACTTCGCGGAGATGTGGCCCGGCGGGCTTCGATCGTGCCCGACGTCGACTCGAATGCACTCCTGATCGCCTGCCGCGAGAGCGACTTCCCGCTGATCGCGGAGCTCGTCGCCTCNGCGGCTCGGCCCGCCGACGCCACCGAGGTCATGGTCCGGGTGTTCCGGCTCGAAGATCTCAGTGCCGAGCGGATCGCCTCGGGACTCAAGGCCCTGCTTGCTCGCCCCGGTGCGGGACGGTTCCAGGAACTCGCAGTCACCATGGACTCGGACGGACGGCGAACCACCGCCACCTTCGACCCCGATCAGATCACCGTGGTCGCGGATGCCAGCAGCAACAGCGTGGTGGTGATGGCCCCACCGACCGCGATGGATTTCGTCGACCGGTTCGTCACCCTCGCCGAGCAGGCGCCCACGGGGGAGCGGGCCACTCTTCGCCTCTTCTCGCTTCAGCATGCCCGGGCCGCGGATCTTCAACGGACCCTCCGGCAGATCTTCCAGACTCGGTATCGAAATGCTCGTCGTTCCGGCTCTTCGACCGTGGAGCCCGACTTCGCGGTCGATTCCCGAAGCAATCAGTTGATCGTCACCGCAAGCACCGAGGAACTCGCGGAGGTCGAACGTCTGCTCGGCAAACTGGACGTGGAGGACGGTCGGGAACGGTACCCGTTGACCGTGATCGAACTGGTGGCCGCCAACCCCGCCGCCGCGGCCCGGGTGCTCGATCAAGCGGTGCTGGGTTCCGACGAACAACTGCGAGCCGACACGCTCATCCTCCCGGATGATCAGTCCGGGGTGTTGCTGGTTCGGGCCGACGACGCCACGCTCGCGGAATTGGAGACGGTGATCGCCCGGATCGATCGGGAAGCGACGACGAAGTTCCCGGTGCGGACCATCGAATTGACTCGGGCCGACGCGGGCGAGGTCGCCGACGCGATCTCCCAGTTCTATTCAGACCGGGCTCGACTCTTCTCCACCGGTCGAGGGCGACGAACNCAGTCGGCGTCGGTGGCGATCACCGGCCGAGCGGGTGGCGGCACGTTGTTGGTGGCCTGCAGCGACGAGGAATTCCTCGAGGTCTCCAGTCTCGCGGACACGTTCGATCGGGCGGACGCCGATCCGGACCTCGAGTACCGCATCTATGAACTCAAGCATGCGGATGCCGACGAGGTCGCCGAGACGGTGCAGCAACTCGTCGGTGAACTTCAGGTCACCCAGCCGACGACGAGGTTCTTCAGTCGAATGCGACGGGGCGAACAGAACCGAAACACCCGCGGTGAGATCGCGATTCGGGCGGAGAAACGATTGAACGCGCTGGTGGTCACCGGGCAGGGTGACAAGTTCACNCTGGTCGAGGAGCTCATCGATTCACTCGACGTCCCCACGCCGACCAATGCGGTTCGGGTGGTTCGGCACTACCGGGCGGTTGGATTGGATTCGGAGCTTCTGCTCGACGTGGTGAGCGAGGCCATCGGGGATGGTGGTGGAAGACTCCCGTGGTGGGCGACGGATGACGAATCCCAGGGNGGCGTCAAACTCTTCCTCGATGGAGGCGGCACCACTCTGTTCGTGGTCGCCAACGAAGAGCAGCAGGCGCGGGTCGGGGAATTGATTTCGAGCCTCGACTCTGGAAGCCTGGCCGAGGCCGAGACGGTCGAGATCCTGCGGACCGAGTTCGCCGATGCCGGAGATACCGCGGCTGCGGTGTCGAGGTTCCTTCGAGATCGCGCTCGAGCCACCGGGATCAACACCCGGGTCGTGGTGACCGCGATCCCCGGAGCCGGAGCGATGGTCGTGGCGGGGCCCGCGCCCGACGTCCTCACGGTCAAGGATCTGGTGACTCGGATCGACGCGCCGGACCTTTCCGGCAGCCGGACGATCGAGATCATTCGCCTCGACCGGGGCGATGCTTCCGAAATCTCCCGGCTGGTCGGGGCTCAATTCGAGCGACGCGGTGGCGAGGGCGTGATCATCACTCCCGATTCCCGGACGAATTCAATCCTGGTCAACGCCCCGGCGGCGATCTATCCGAGTATCCAAGCCCTCGTGGCCAGGCTCGATGCTCCTGACGACACCGCGGAGAGTGTGATCCGGACGTTCACGCTGGCCACCGCCAANGCGGAGGAGGCGGCGAGGATTCTGCAGGAGACCTTGAGGCTTGACGAGGACGGTCGAACGGAAGGGATCTCGATCGACATCGAGGGACAAGAGGTTCCGATCGAAGTCCGGGCGACCATCGTCGCGGATCGCCGGTCGAACTCGCTGGTGGTGACCGCGACCGCGGAAAGCATCCCGGTCATCCAGTCGATCATCGAACAGTTGGAAGCCGCTCCGGCCCGAAGTCCGGTGGAATATCGAATCATCGCCCTGGCCCATGCTCCCGCGGCGGACGTCACGCTGACCCTCGACCGGTTGCTGCTCGCTCGAGGAGACGACTGGTTGGATGTCGCCATCGACTACAACCGGTTCGAGAACCAGCTGGTGGTCGGGGCGACACCCGACCAGTTCACGGTCATTGGAGAGATTCTGAACGANATCGACGTTCCGGCGACCCGATCGCGTCGAACGGATTTCGTGGCCCTCGATTTCGCGGATGCGGTCCAGATCTCGGCCGCCCTCGGGAACTTCTACGGTCCCTTCGCCTTCGAGGCGGACACGCCCGGCAAGCAGAACGTGAAGATCATCGCGGATGAGGCGACCAACAGTCTGGTCGTGACCGCCGCGGAAGCGGAGTGGCCTGGAATCCTGGCCCTGGTCGAGAAGCTCGACGCCGAAGAATACGATTCGTCGTTGCAACTGCAGGTCCTGCCACTGATGCACGCCGATGCCCGCAGCGTCGCTCGCGCCATCAACGAGGCGTTCCGGCCGGTCATCGAACAGTCGCGACGAGCGGCCAAGGGGAATGCGCGGGACAAGGACCGGGACGAGGAGGGTGATCGGGAACGAGGCGAAGGGCCGACCGTCTTCATGCAGGGTGCCGACTGGGTCAGTGCCAGTGCGGAACCGCAGACCAATGCCCTGGTGATCAGTGCGAGCCGACGGAATCTTCTCAAGATCGAGCGGATCGTCCAGCAGCTGGACGTGGCCGAATTCGCGAATCTCGCAGCCCCGCGGATCATTCCGGTTTCCGGTGGAGACCCGGAGCTGCTCGCCGCTTCCCTGCGGTCGATGTACCTGACCGAGGGCGAACGGAATCCGAATCTTCGGATCGTCGGTGATCGTTCGGCGAATGCCGTGATCGTCCGGGCCGACGAAGCGGAATTCATGCAGATCCTCACGCTTGCCCGTGCCTTGCAACAGGAAGCGAGTCAACAGGGCCTTTCGGTCCGGGTCCTCCGGCTGGAGTCGGCTCCCGCATCCCGCGTCGCGGAATCGATCGAGGCGGCGTTCGCCGCCAAGGCGGGACGCGAAAGGGTTCCGTTTTCGATCGAGGTCGACACGCTGGGCAATGCACTCGTGGTCGCGTCAACCGGCCCGTTCTTCGACGAGATCGAACAGACGGTCAGAGAGATGGATCGCCTTTCGCCTCCGGCAGGCCAGGGGATCTTCCTGATCGAACTCGAGAACGTGCCGGCGTCGGTGGTCGAACGAACGGTTCGACGGCTGGGGCTCGATCGGCCGGCGGCGGATGCCAGCACGCGGCTGGTCTCGGAGCCGATCAAGATCTCGGCCGTCCGGGGTCGCAACGCCGTCCTGGTGGTGGCGAACCCCGCGGATCGCGACACGGTCGTCGGACTTCTGAAGGCCGTCGACGCGACTCCGGACGTCGCGGACGCGGAGGTTCGACTGGTCCCGCTCGAGCGGGCCCGAGCGGAAGCGGTCATGGGTCTGATGGATCAGATCATCACCCCGGGCGGAGGCGGACCCGACGTCAATCCGGTCGCCAGTGCGATCAAGGAGCAGATTCGACGGCTCGCGATCCGGGGCGCGGATGGAAAGCCGATCGAACTCGATCTGGCGAAGCCGATTCGAGTGACCGCGGATTCCGAAGGGAATTCGATCATCATCAGTTCGAGCGCNGACAACGCGAAGGCGCTCGAACAGGTCGCCCGGCTTCTGGACCGAGTGCCCTCGACCGAGGCCATCACCCTCCAGATGTTCCCGCTCGACAACATCGCGGCAGAACGGTTCGTGGACATCGTCGAGCAGATCTTCTCGCAGGGGCGTGAACTCGCGACCCTCCCCGGTCTCGACGTGGCGGGATTGCCCGAAGGAAGTCTCGGCCCGGCATTGCTGGAGGATGTGGTGCTGGCGGTGGACGATCGGACCAACACGGTCATCGTGGCCGGCAAGGAAAGCGCCGTCGCCTTCGTCGAGGTGATGAAGATGCGACTGGATGCCGAGATCGCGACCGGCTGGATCGAGCCTCGGGTCATCATGCTGGAGTACGCGGACGCGGGTGAACTCGCCAGGCTGATCGATCAGGTGATCGTGGAGGGTCAGGATGACGATCCGGCCTCGTCTCCGCTTCGGCGTCAACTCGCCCGGCTTCGTTCGGTCCGGGACGGTGTACCGCGGGCGACGGAAAGCGAAGTGTTCATGCCCTTGTCGAGGATGGTGGTCAGGGCGGACGAGCAACTCAACGCCCTGGTGGTGGTCGCCAGCACCCCGAACCTTGCGCTGGTCGAGGATCTGGTCGGGATGCTGGACGTCGAAGCCGCCGGTCCGGGTGCCCTGGTCCGTGTCTATGCGATCGAACATGGCAGTGCCGAGCGGATCGCGACGCTCGCCGCCGACGTCTTCGAGGCCCAGGCCAAAGCCCGCGGAGGCTCTGCGGCGCGGCGAAACGAGGATCGGTTGGAAGCGGTGCCCGATCTCCGCACCAACTCGATCGTGGTATCCACCAGCGCCCGGAACTTCCCGCTGTTTGAAGAACTGCTCGCCCGGCTCGACACGCCGTTGGATGCCGACTTCCGTGAGATTCGAATCATCGACTTGAAGAACGCCTCCGCCAATCGGCTGGCGCCTCTGGTGCAGCGACTGGCCGACGCCCGGTTGGAAAGACTTCGTCGCGTGCAGCCGGAATCCGCCGACCTCGAAAAGGCGGTGGTGCTCGCCGATGATCTGGCGAATGCCCTGGTGATCGCGGCGGGGGAAGAGACGTTCACGGTGATCGAGAGCCTGGTACTCGATCTCGATGTCGATCAGACCGGACGCGCTGCGGACATCCGGGTCATTCCGGTGACTCGGGGCGGACTCGAGCGGGTCGCATCCACGGTCGAACAGGTCATGGACCGGCGATACGCCGGCGTTCCCGTGGAAGTCGCCCGCCGGGATCGGCCGCTGGTGATCGCGGACTCCCGCAGCAGCTCATTGCTGGTCGCGGCGAATCCCGAGGATCGGCGTTCGATCGAGGATCTGGTGGAACGGATCGCAGACGCCCCGCTGAATCCGGCGATCGAGATCGAAGTGCTCGCGCTCGAATCGGGCTCGGCTCGCGATCTCGCGCCGCGGATCGAGGCCCTGATGCGTGACCGCACGCAGAGCCTCGGAGAATCCAGCCAGCCGACCGATCGGGTCTCGATCGAGCCGCTCGACGGCAGCAACGCTCTGGTGGTCGCCGCCAGTCGCGAGAATCAGGTCGTGGTCCGGGATCTGGTCGATCTCCTGGTTCAGGCGGCAGAGGATCGAATCGGTGGTCAGTCGTTCGAGATCATCCCGGTCGCCAACAATCGGGCCGGAGAACTCGTCGAACTGGTTTCCGACCTGTACTCCAAGGCGGAGAACCGTAGACGAGGGGCCGATGCGGTCCGGGTGACCGCCGACGATCGTCTGAACGCCTTGCTGGTCTCCGGTACCGACTCCGACATCTCCGCGGTTCGAGGCCTGGTCTCGCGTCTCGATTCCCAACGTCCCGGATCGGTGGTCGAAGTCCGTTCCATCCCTTTGGCGAGTGCCAATGCCCAGGAAACCGTGGGATTGATCGAGACCGTGCTCAATGGCGGCGGGCGAACGTCCCGCAATGGTCGGACCGGGACCGTCCTGCGGTACCTCCAGGAGATGGAGGGCGGAGAGATCGGTGACATGGAGGTCGAGGTTTCGACCGCCATCCGCGAGTCGATCGGTCTGACTCCGGATGTCCGGACCAACACCATCATCGTCACCGCTCCTCGCGAGTCGATGGCGCTCATCGAACGGATGGTGGCGGACCTGGATTCGAGTTCGACCGGATCGAAGAAGATCGAAGTCTTCAAGCTCGCCAATGCCGATGCGGACGCGATGGCGGACATCCTCACCGATCTCTTCCAGCTCCGGCAGCAGGGAAGTCTCTACGTGCTCAAGCCCCGCGAGGGTGGGGCGANCGCCGGTGAAGGGCCGGCGGGAGAATCGCCGCTTCCCGGGGGTGGCACCGAGGACATCTTCGCGACCGATCTGACGCTGGTCCCCGACGAGCGGCAGGCCCTCTCGATCACCGTGGACAGCCGGACGAATTCGATCATCGTCTCCGGCACCCCTCGATATCTGGAACTGGTCTCCGAAGTGATCGAGGAGTTGGATGCCGAGGACACCAATCAGCGAGAGACGCTGGTCTACAACCTTCGGAATGCCCAGGCGACCGAGGTGGCCCGGGTGGTGAGCGAGTTCGTGAGCGAGGATCAGCGGAAGCTGGTCGAGACGCTGAACTCGGATCAACTCCCCTCCGCGACCAGGCTGCTCGAGCGGGAAGTGACCATCGTCGGTGATGCGAAGAGCAACTCGGTGCTGGTCAATGCCTCGCCTCGCTACATGGAGCAGGTTCAGTCCATCATCAAGGAACTGGANGTCGATCCGCCGCAGGTGCTCATCCAGGTGATGCTGGCAGAGATCACGCTGGACGACGACAGCGACTTCGGACTGACGCTCAACGACAAGGTCGGGACGATTCCGATGAAGAGTTCGTTGGAATTCTCGAACTCGGACATCTTCAACCAGCCGCTCTCGGGTTCATTCTCCGTGGGCTTCAGCGACCTCAATCTGGTGCTGAGCGCGATGTACGCCCAGGGCCGTCTTCAGCTTCTTTCCAATCCGTCGATCACCGTGGCGAACAACGAGGACGGCCGGATCCAGGTCGGGCAGGAGGTTCGGCTTCCGGAGTCGATCTCGACTTTCGATACTGGAACCCAGAGTTCGTCGGTCACCCCGACCGACATCGGCATCATTCTCGAGGTTCGCCCGTCGATCAATCCCGATGGTTTCGTTCGGATGCAGGTTCGGCCCACCATCTCCCGGCTGAGTGAGCAGACGACGGACATCAGCGAGACCTTCCGAAGCCCGATCATCATCAAGCGGGAAGCCAATACCACCGTCACGGTCAAGGATGGAGAGACGGTGGTGCTCGGCGGACTGATCGAAGAGAACAGCGAGCGACGGGACATGAAGGTTCCGTTCTTCGGCGACATCCCNCTGATCGGGGGACTCTTCCGGAGCGAGACCGAGAAACGGCGTCGCACGGAACTGTTGATCGTGCTCACCCCGCACGTGGTGACCTCGAATGATGACGCGGCCCTCGTCGATCGGACCCGAAACCTGATCAACGAGCTGCCTTTGCCGGAATCGGTGCGAGAACAGATCCGAAACGGTCAANTGGANGGAAACAAGGGGCAGCTGAGCAAGGATTTCGAACCTATTCTGAACGAAGAGAGCGGCGAATCGAATTCCACGAAGGCGGATGCCGACGTCCAGTGACGGCGGAAGCCGGAAACATTCATGCGACCAATGTCCATCATCCTTCTCGTGGCTTCACTCCCGGCTCTCGCCGGATGTGTGACCGATTCGGTGCAGACGTCGAGCGGACGACCGCTCGCACCGGAACCACGTTCAGTGGCTCCCGCTCCCCAGGGTTCGTCGATCAATGCGGTGTCGCTGCTCAAGTCGCAGCGGCCGGTGGATACCAACGGNAACGGATTCCCGAACCGACTGGACGTCGCGGTCTATCTCTTCGCTCGCCCGTACCCCATTCCTCGTCATGCCGCCGGGACCCTCCAGTTCCATTACCACCGAGTGGGAAGCGTGGATCCGGTCAGCGGTTCCTCGTCCGATCCCCTGGCGACCTGGTCCTTCTCGTCCGAGATGCTCGATTCGGCGGAGATCGACGACATCATCGGGCCGGGTTACTCGCTGGCCCTCGACCTCTCCGCGATTCAGATCTCCAGCCTTCCGGTTGATTCCGTGGATCTCGTGGTCGAGTTCAAGCCGCTCGATGGCGGAGAGATCGCCCGAGGGACATCGATCCAGAGAATCCCGTTCGTGATCTATTGAACCGATCGATCAGGTGCGGGCGTCGATCCCGGCCAAGGGGCCGAGGAAGATCAAAACCAACACGGCCCGGTCGTGAGACCGGGCCGCGAGTCAAACTGGGGATCCAAGATTCGAACTTGGACTGACTGAACCAGAATCAGTAGTGCTACCGTTACACCAATCCCCAAGGATGGTCGAACGATTCTACCTCCCGACGACGCACGGTCAACCGACTCGGCTTGGAACCCGGTGAGGTTCGCGCCGGATCAGAGGGATTCAAGACCCCGCGGAAGCGTCCGAGACGGTCTGGCCGGGGTTCAGACCCGCAGAAGGCCGCGTACCGCCGGTTCCCGCCCGGACCGAGAACCAGATGTTGCCGCACCGAAGTTTCGAGGAAGCCCTCATTCATGCCGGAATCGACTCCAGCCGACGATCGGAACCCTCTCGAACCCGCCGCGGGGCATTTTCGTCTGCGGCGGTGGTCGTCACTGCATGGTGTGTTCCATGGTTCCCCNCCCGCTCCGCCGCCGGAAGAATGGATGGGCCTGCATTGTTTCGCTCGGACACCGGAGGAGACCAGCACCATCGGCCCCTGGATCGAGGGCACGGACACGGGGATGGGTCCGTATCGCGCCTGGTCGGTTCCGGGGCCACTGGCTCCGAACCTGGTTGGAGTACTGGCCGCGTTTCTTGATCCGTTGAGGGCCGCGGAGATCCCCGTTCTGGCCGTCTCGACCCACGACACCGACTGGCTCCTGGTGGATTTGGAGCGGTCTGCGGCGGCCGAAGCTGCCTGGTCGGAGGCGGGAATCTCGATCGAAGATGCGATCCGAGGCTGACGGCTGAGGGTCCCAGAATCGTTTTGACCGACGAATCGTGTGGGACTGCAGGGTGGCGACGCCGCGATCCCGAGGAGATTTCGCGATCACGCCCCAGTCACCGANGTGGAAAACCGAGGTTCGAGATGGAGACCACCGTATTCCCGGAGGCCTCGACGCCCTCGTTCTGGAGTTGTTTCATGCCGTCACTCTCTGATTCAAATCTGATGGTCCGTGCTCGTCGGGTTCTGGCCGGGCTCTGCTCGGTGGGCGTGCTCGGGCTCGGTGGCTGCGTGATGCCTCATGGCTCGGCCGAGATCGGTGTGGTCGCGATCGATGCGGTCAGTGGCCAGCGAGTGGAAGGAGTCAGGATCTTCCGCCATGGCGACCAGCCGGGCGTGAGCGACACACCACCCGATGCCGTCGCCATGACCGACCCTGCGGGGCTCGCGATCTTCGACGTGCCGCGTCTGGAGTCGGAGTGGTTGGTTCTGCGGGATGGATACGAACCAATGCTGGTTCGGCTCCGTGAAGGTGGAGTCGCGGCCGACCCCGGGCATTTCGAGTTCATCGCACCGTGGTCTGAAGTCGCGGAGCGTGGCAGTCTCGATCTCCCCCTGGTTCCTACCAGTTGGAAGCCCGTCCGGCTGACGGTGGTCGACGCGGATTCCGGTGCCGGCGTCGCCGGGGCCTCCGTTTCGGTGGAATCGGTCTCGTTCTTTGATCGTGAAACGGGTTTCCAGCTCCATGGCGTGCCGGTGCTGGTCACCTCGACCACTGATGCCCACGGGGTGGTGGCCCTCAGTGTGCCCAGCGGCACCACGTCCGAAGTCACCATCGAAGCCTCCGGGCATGCGGGCACTTCCGCTAGTTTCGACCCCGCCTCACCGCAAGGCATCTCCAGTCACCAGATGGTGGCGATGGAGGCCTATCGCTACGAACCCACTCGGATCATCGTGCTTGATCGTTCCACGGGTCTCCCGGTCGAGGGTGCGGTGCTGCGAGTGTTTCTCTCGGCCCCCGATGGTGGGTCGATCTGTCAGGAATCGATCTGGACCACTGGCGACGACGGGACCGTGGTCGTGATGAAACCGTCCGCCGGACTGGGTTCGATTCGCATCGAGCACGAAAACCGTCTTCCCAGCGAGTTCAATCTGCTGGAGATCCATGCCCCGGAGTTCAAGGCGATCGCGATCGGGGCGGAGGACTTCGAGTGAGCCTCGGCCCCTTCGGGGTGAATCAGGGTCTGGGATGGTGGCTCTTGACGACTTCCCGCAGCTGCCCCCGGTCCACGTGGGTGTAGACCTGGGTGGTGCCGATGTCGGCGTGGCCGAGAAGTTCCTGAACCACCCGGAGGTCGGCGCCACCGACCAGAAGGTGGGTGGCGAAACTGTGCCGGAGCTTGTGGGGATGCACATCCTTGAGCCCGGCGACCTGGGCATACTTCCGCACGATCTGCCAGATCGCGACCCGTTCGAGCGGGCGGCCGCTGAAGGACAGAAGCAGTCGTTGAAGATCACGGCCATCATCGAAACGGACGAGATGAGGTCGGAGTTCGGCCAGATACTTTCGAGTCCAGTGCATCGCCGGATCGCCGATCGGGACGATTCGCTGTTTCGATCCTTTTCCGGTCACGGTCAGGCTTGCCAGCTCCTGATGGAATTCGTCGAGACGAATGGCTCCGACTTCACTGGCTCGTAGCCCCGCCGCGTACATGAGTTCGAGGATCGCGCGGTCTCGAACCCAGAGGCGGCCCTGATCCGGCCCCGGGCTTTCCACCAGAGCCCGCATCTGGCGTGGGCTCATGACTCCGGGGACCCGACGCCAGCGATGCGGCCGTTCCAGCAATCTCGCCGGATCCTTCGGGATNCGGTCGTTCGCGGTGAGCCAGCGAAAGAAGACTCGGATGGTCGCCAGATGTCGAGTGATGCTGCTCGGTTCGAGGCCGCGATCGCGACTCAGACTCTGGAGATGCTGGGCAAGATGCTCGAGCCCGACGTCCGCGAC
The DNA here is from genome assembly GCA_002683195.1 of Phycisphaerae bacterium. The sequence continues at coordinate 23,731 of NYSW01000046.1, read as the reverse complement.
GGAGTCGATGGATCGGAGCCGAAGAAACGCGGACATCTCCGAGAGATCGCGCCCGTAGGCCTCGAGGGTCGCGGAAGCCAGGCCGGCTTCGATCCGAGCCCAGGTCAGGAAATCACGAACGGCTCGGTCAAAACTGAAGGAGCTGGCCTTCATGAGTGGGGCTCACCATGCGGGTCGTCCTCGGGGCGGCCTGATCGGATGACTGTCGCGTCCGTTCCTTCTGAAGGCGGTGGTACACGAAGCAGCCGGCCATGCCGGGGCCGAGGCAGACCTCGAACATCTGATCGATGCGATCGAGGGAAAAACGCGACGCGCAACGGCTGTCGTCGCAATCGAGATAGGGACAAGAACCGTTCGTCGAGGCGATCTGGTCCGCCGGTTTCCGGGGCGGCCGATTCGCCGGAGGAAGCTCGCGAGTCTTTTTCTGGATCATGAGGGTCCTCCGACGCGGAAGCGGCTCGTCGCCACGAAACAATCTGGCGCCGGCTTGGAGCATCGGTCAGGTACGCGGGACCCCATCACATTCCGGGGAAGCCGCTCCGCGGCGGCGGTGCATGACCAGGGTGTGAAGCCATTCGCCCGGAAAACGGCACGGAGCTTGTTTCCTTCCACCCCATCTGACCCCCAACCGCCCATGGCAAGGAGTGCCTCGATGCGGAATGAACCCTCACGGGAGCCTGATGCGGAGCATCAGGACGCCCGAACCAGCCCTGATGGACGGGAATCGCACCCGTTTCATCGTTTCTCGACCGCCCTCGGCGGCGAAGTGGCCACATCGGTCATCGATGCGCCTCTCCTGCAGACCTTGCGCGATCGTCGGCGCAGACCCGACGCATCCGCCCTCATCGGCAAGGAGATCCTTCGGCTCGCGACCATCGCAGCGGGGCTTCATCGGGCCGAGGTGGCTGGAAGGGTCCGCAAGGGCGAGACTGGCACCCCGCTTGCAAAGAAGACCAGCGAACCCNCCCTCGGATGCGGTGGAACGGTCTCAGCGGAGGACGCGGCGTGAATTACGGACTCTGGATGTCGGCGGCGGGACTTTCGACGGAAATCCACCGTCAGGACGTCATNGCCAACAACCTCGCCAATGCGGAGACCACCGGTTTCAAGGTCGATCAGGCCTTCACCCGGGAACGCCCGGTCGCCTCCCAGGGGTTCGGAACCGCGGCTCCGTCGATCCAGATGCTGGAAAGACTGGGTGGTGGCGTTCTGGTCGAAGACACCTTCACCGATTTCAAGCAGGGCGCCCTGATCGACGGTAACGATCTGGACCTCGGGCTGGAAGGGAAGGGCTTCTTCGTGGTCCGCGACGAAACCGCGCCGGACGGGCTCGCCTTCACGCGGGACGGACGGTTCACTCGCAATCTCGACGGACACCTCGTGGATGGCGAAGGCCGCCGCGTGATGTCCGATCGTGGCGACCGGCCGATTCGTCTGGGCACCGGACAGGTCGAGATCTCCCCCGACGGTCGCATCAACGTCGACGGCGAGTCCGTCGCGAAGCTCCGAATCGCAGCACCTTCGGAAGGCGGGCTTCGAAAAGTCGGCGGCAACCTCTATCACGCCGCCGAGGGGACCGCAGTCCCTGCCGCCACCGACGTCTCGGTTGCTCAACGAAAGTACGAGAGCTCGAACGTCGATCCGATCCAAAGCATGAACCAACTCGTCCAGAGTGGCCGATCCGTGCAGGCCGCCGCTCGATTCATCGATTTCCACGACAAGATGATGGAACTCGCGGTCACTCGGATCGCGGTCGGCTGATCGTCGCCGCATCCTGTTCCTTTTAAGGAAGCCCAACCATGAGCTACCTCGCTCTCAACAGTTCCGCCACCGGCATGACCGCGTTGAACACGCAGCTCGACGTGATCGCGAACAACATCGCCAACGCCGATACCACGTCGTTCAAGAGCAGCCGGGCCGACTTCCAGGATCTGTACTACCTCGAGAAGAAACAGCCCGGGGTCGAGAACCAGATCGCCGACACCCGGACGCCGAACGGCCTGTACGTCGGCCTCGGGGTCGAAGTGGCTGGAACCCAGCTCGACATGTCGCAGGGCTCTCCGATTCCGAACACCTCGTCCACCGCGCTGATGATCCAGGGCAACGGTTTCTTCCAGGTCAATACCGGCGACGAATTCGCCTACACCCGGGATGGAGCGTTCCAGAAGAACAGCGAAGGCGACCTGGTCTCGGTCAGCACCGGTTACCGATTGGAACCGGCGATCAACATTCCAGCCGAAGCCGAAGCCATCACCGTGGGACCTCAGGGAACACTGCAGTATCTCCTTCCCGGCCAGACCGAACCGATCGAGGAACAGATCGAGATCGCCATCTTCCAGAACAGTTCCGGGCTGCGACAACTCGGGGAGAACCTCTACGGCGAATCGATCGCCTCCGGACCGCCGATCGCGGGAAACCCGGGTGAGGACGGGGCAGGCACGATTCTTGCGAATCATCTCGAGGGATCGAACGTCGACCCCGTGACCCAGCTGGTCGATCTCATTCGCACGCAGCGTGCCTTCGAGATGAACAGCCAGGCGTTCAATGCGGCGGATGAAACCCTGCAGACCGTGGTGAACCTCGGCCGCTGAGCCGGTGATTCCCCCTGATTCCTTCTCCCAGTGTGGGTCGGAGACCGACTGATGAAGAACACCATTCAAATTCTCGCCTGCTTCATCGTGGGAATCACCACGATCGCCGCCAGTGCGGATCGAATCGAACTTCGAACCTCGATTCGTCGGCCCGCTGCGGATGAGCCGGTCCGCCTTGCCGATGTGGCTCGTCTCGACGGACCACGAGCCCGCCGTTTCGCGGACCTCGTGGTTCTTCCGGTCGATGCATTCGGCAGGGCCGATCGTGCGGTCCGATTGACGGTCGGGCAGGTCCGAGATCAGCTTGCAGAAGCGGGTGCCGGTTGGGCCGAGCTCGAGTTGTGCGGCGGGACCGTGGTGATTCGACCGGTCGCGACCGAACGAAAGCCTCGGACCCGGACCACCACTTCGAAGCTCTCGGTTCCGGCGGTCACCGTCTCCGCGACGACCATCGGGGCCGACTGGTGCTCGGTCGAGAACGCGATTCACGCGTCCGGAGACGANCTGGCTCGAAGAGCGGGCATCCTGATCTCCGAAGCGGTCGAAGGCCGGAATCTCGACCGCATCCTCATTCGACTCGACACTCGCGAACTCGACCGACTGGGGACCGAACTGGTCGATCTCAAGGTCCGGGCCCGCGGTGAGGTTCTCGTCGATCGTTTCGATCTCAGTCTTCACGGCCGGTCATCGAACGGCACGACCCGGAACGTGCCCGTGCCGGTCGAAGTTCGAATCATTCGCGACGTGCCGGTCGCGATGAAGGACATCGCACGTGGNCGGCGGGTCATGGGTGACGGAATCGATCTTCGCATCGAAAGCCGGCCGTTGCCGCCCTCGGCCGTCGTGGTCGACATGAGCCGGCTCGTCGGGCGTCCGGTGATCAAGAAGATCAAGGCCGGCGACATCGTGCTGGCTCCGATGATGCAGCCGGAACAGCTGGTCGCCAAGGGATCCGTGGTCACGGTCACGATCCGGTGTGGGGACTCGCTGGTCTCCGGCCCGATGACGGCTCGCCAGTCGGGNTGCCTCGGCGACCTCGTCGAATGTGCCAGAAGCAAGAACGACAAGCCGGCGAAGTTCCGGATCGTCGGTTTCAATCAGGTCGAACTCCCGACCATTCACTGATCATCGGTTTCCTTGAACGCTCGGTCGTCCGACCGCCCAACGCGGAATCACGCCATGAACCTGACTCGCCTCCACTCCATTCTCTCGATCACCCTGGCATCCACCTTCACGGTCTCGATCGCGGCCGCGGATGATCCGCTCCCTCTGGTTCTCCCGAGTGGAACCGCGGTTCAGGCCGATCAGGGACTGGCGGCCCAGAGTCCGCTGATGCGGGCGAGACTGCAGGCTGCCGCGGGCCGGATGTCTCGCTACTCGCAACTCCCGCAGGCCCGTGACTGGGCGGCCGAAGATCTTCTGCAGATCATCGTGGTGGAACAGAGCACCGAGAAGATCGATCAGCGTCGGCAGTTGGAGAAGGAAGGGGTCGCCCAGGCTGAAGTCGCGGAGTTCTCCAGCTTCGATTTCGGCGCCTTCACGTTCAGTCCCACCACCAGTTCACAGCTTCCGGGCGTGGAGATCGGGGCGGAAAAGGAATTCGAGGGTCAGGGTCGGTACCAGCGCAAGGATGAGATGTCCGACCGCTTCACCGCCAGGATCGTCGAGGTCAAGCCCAATGGGAATCTGGTGGTTGAAGCCCGGGTGGTGAGGAACTGGAGCGGAGACCAGACCGAGATCACGCTGACCGGCGTGGTGAATCCGAAGTGGATCACCGCGAACGACGCCGTGCTCTCGACCCAGATCGCGGACCTGAAGATCGACAAGAATCACACGGGGCCGGTCGAGGGAACGACCCAGCGAGGATTCATCGCCGAGGCGCTCGACTTCCTCTTCGCGTTCTGAATCCGCCGGCGGGGAGCGGGCTGATCTCAAGGATGCCCGAGCCAGCCGCATTCCGGACACCTTCGGTCAGCCGTGTGCCGAAGGTCGTAGTCGCACGCTTCGCAGATATCGAGTCGGCCACGTGGTCGCCAGCGTTTCGCGAACCACCAGATGACGCCCACGCTCGAAAGCAGAACGACCTCCGCCACCAGGTAGATGAACATCGCTCCATTCGGCCAGCCGATCTCCCTGCTGTGCAGGAATCCGACGAATCCGAAAAGCAGGCAGGGGCTGAGAAGCAGGGTCGCGACCGAAGCGAGAACCAGAGCCTGCCACTTCATGTCAGTTCGACTGTTCGCTTGAAGAATCCGAGTCCAGCCGCGTCCTTGGCCATGGCGAGGGTCTCCTCCGCGATGGCGTTCGCTCGGATGGTCCCGGATTTCAGGACGTCGATCACCGTGTCATCGTCGCCCTCGTATTTCGCTCGCCGTTCCCGCATCGGGTCGAGGAGTTCGTTGATCGCGGCTCCGAGTTCCTGCTTGATGTGACCGTCACCGATGTCGGCGCCGCGAGCGTACTGATCCTTGATCTCCGCGACCCGGTCGGAGTCGGGGATGAAGATCTCGCAGTATTGCATCAGCACGTTGGTCGGATCACCCGGCTCCGTCGGGCTCTGTCGTCCGGTGTAGATCTTGTTGATTCGCTTCTGCACCTGTTTCGCGGTGTCGGAGATGTGGACCGCGTTGTTCAGTGACTTGCTCATCTTCTGTTCGCCGTCGACGCCGACCAGTCGGCCGACCTTCCCGACATCGGCCCTCGGTACGGGGAACACGCCGCCTTCAGAGACGTGGTCGTCGTCTTCGGTCTTGTCGCCCACCCCGCAGTACATCTGGTTGAAACGACGGGCGACTTCGCGGGTCAGTTCCAGGTGCGGTATCTGATCTTCGCCGACCGGCACCCCCACGGGGCGGAACGCGAGAATGTCCGCGGTCTGTCCGACCGCGTAGAGCGGAAATCCGAAGGAGTAGGTGTCGCCGAGGTTCTTGACCTTGATCTCGTCCTTCAGGGTCGGATTCCGCATCACGCGGTTGTACGGCAGCAGCATCGAGAAGAGGAAGGTCAGTTCGGCGATCGCCGGAACCTCGCTCTGGATGAAGATCGCCGAGCGTTCGGGATCCACGCCCATGGCCAGAAGGTCGCGAACGATCTCCAAGGTGTCGGCGCGGATCTCTCCGGGTTTGTCGGCCCGGGTGGTGAAGGCATGGATGTTCGCGACGATGAAGAAACAGTCGTGGGTCTCCTGGAGCTCCACTCGTCGTTTCACCGAGCCCACCCAGTGTCCGAGGTGGAGCTTTCCGGTGGGGGTGTCGCCGGTCAGGATGCGTGGTCGTTCGGACATGGGCTGTGGGGTCTGGCTCGGGGAGTGAATCGGAATTCGCCGCTGCCATGGAGAGTACAGCGCGGCTTCAGGTGAGAGCGGTCGCCAGGGCGAGATTGAAGAGGTTGAACCCGGCATGGGCATAGATGCAGGCGTCCAATCGCCCGGTCCGCTCTCGGAGCAGGCCGAGGCCGACCCCCAGCACCGCGAGTCCGGAAAGGGCCGAGATCCGGTTTTCAGTCGGAATGGCCGAGAGGTGCATGAGGGCGAAGAGACCGCCGGTGATGATGGAGGCGGACCACGGCCCCATTCCGACCTTTCTTGCCGATTGCTGGATGAATCCTCGGTAGAGAATCTCCTCCAGAATCGGCGCTCCGATCACCGCCCCGGCCGCCAGCAACCACCACCAGAGATCACGGGGGGAGTCGATCATCAGGCGAAGCGTCTGGTGGGCGATATTGGAGGGTGCCTCCGACGANAGCCAGGTTTGAACGAACTGCCCGATCGCGGAAACCGCCTGGACCAGAGGGATCGCGATGAGGAGCATGAGCCCGGCGGCCAGTACGCCGGCCGCCCATCCCATCGGGCGGGCGGCGTTCAGGGGTGCCGGCCGGTCCTTCCAGATCACCGCGGCGGGAACGCAGGCCAGCAGGGCGCCACCGAGGCCTCCCCACATGACGACGACATTTTTCGTCATCACCGAGGCGTCGCCGGCGATCAGTGATGAGCCGATACTCGCCCCAATGCCTCCGAGGACCATGGAAACACCGAAGAGGATCGGGCCCACCATCGGAGAAAGTCGCCATGGGGTGGGCAGGAAATGGCCGTGCCGCTTCGGCGGTCTCCAGCCTCGGCTGCGGGCAAGAAACACCAGAATGAGCGGGGCCAGGACCAGGGCCGTCACGGTCATCCATTCGAAGGCGGGCTCGGTGACCTCCGTGGTCGCGGCGGCCGGATCGGTCGCGAGTAGAATCATCGGAGATGTGGGCAGGGCGGCGAACATCGACGCCCCACTCCGCGTGTCTGCCGTGTCGATTTCATGTTCGTTCCGATTCCTCGTCCGGGTAACCAGCCTTCCCATGTCCAGCGTGCTCGACGAGATCGTCGCCCGAAAGCGGGTCGAGGTTGAAAAAGCTCGAGCGAAAACGTCGCTCGAGGCGATCAAGGATCNGATCGCCGAGCGGGAGCGGCCACGGAACTTCTTCCGAGCGGTGGTGGCCGACCGAAAACCGAGAAACTTTCGCGTGATCGCCGAAGTGAAGCGCAAGAGCCCGTCCGCGGGGGTGATCAGAGAGGACTTCGATCCTGCCGACATCGCTGAACGCTACCACTCGGGCGGTGCGGCGGCGATCAGTTGCCTCACCGACGAGCATTACTTCGGGGGTGACCTCGGTTTCATCCAACGAATCAAGAGCCGGGTGCCACTCCCGGTGCTCCGGAAGGATTTCATCGTTGATGAGTATCAGGTGTGGGAATCACGGGCGGCCGGAGCCGATGCGATTCTCCTGATCGCCGAATGCTTGAGCGAGGGCCAGGTGATCGACCTCCAGATCCTCGCCACCGAACTCGGCATGACCACCCTGGTTGAAGTTCACTCGGTGGACAATCTCTGCCGCATGCTGAACCACATCGGTTTTCCGCATTCGGGGTATTCACTGCTCGGGATCAACAACCGTGATCTCGGCACCATGACCACCGACCTCGCCCACACCTTTCGAATGCTGGACCTCGTGGAGGACCCCCGGGTGCTGGTGAGCGAGTCCGGCATCCGAACCGGAGCGGATCTGCTTCGGCTTCGCGAACACGACATCAACATCGCCCTGGTGGGCGAGAATCTGATGCGAGAGCCTGATCCCGGCAAGGCGTTGGCCGACATGCTCGCGGCCGTCGACCCACCCCTCGCCTGACTTCCGCCCGAACTCTCCGAGACGAATCGAATGCTGAATTCAACGCTCCCCGTCGATCCCTGCGTGCTCGTCATCTTCGGTGCCTCCGGAGATCTGACGGCTCGCAAGCTCGTGCCCGCGATGTACGAGATGGCCAAGGCGGGCCTCCTCCCGTCCAGCACCCGGATTCTCGGAGTGGCACGGCGACCGAAGACCGACGATCAGTGGCGGGAGGAACTCGAGCCCTGGCTGGCCAAGCACGACGGCGTCGTCGATGGCGACGTCTGGCGCGACGTCGCCAGCCGCATTCACTACCAGCCGGCGGATGCGACCACCGCGTCCGGAATGGACGCGGTTGCACGAAGAGTCGCCGAACTCGACCGGGAAGCGGAGACCGACGGGAACGTGCTCTTCTTTCTCAGCGTCGCGAGTTCGCTCTACGAACCGATCGTGGAACGAATCTCAGCGGCGAACCTGGTGGTGGAAGGAAAGCGGTGGTGCAGCATCGACCAGTCGCATGCGAGCTGGCAGCGGATCATCGTCGAGAAGCCCTTCGGTGAAGATGCTCAGACCGCTCGCGCCCTCAATCGCACCCTGGGACGTGCGTTCGAGGAGGAGTCGATCTATCGGATCGATCACTACCTCGCGAAGGAGGTGGTTCAAAGCCTGCTGGTGTTCCGATTCGCCAACATCCTCTGGGAGCCGGTCTGGAATCAGCAGTACATCGATCATGTCCAGATCAGCGCCGCGGAGACCGTGGGCGTCGGACAGCGGACCGGTTTCTATGACCAGACCGGCGCCATTCGTGACATGATCCAGTCACACCTGTTCCAGGTGCTGGCGTTCGTGGCGATGGAACCGCCGACCGACTACACCCCCGGTCACATTCGCAATGAGAAGGTCAAGGTCACCGACGCGATCGCACCGACCCCTCCGGATCGGGTGGCCGAGTACTGCTCGCTCGGGCAGTACGCGGGCGATGGTGCCGGCGATCCCGGATACGCCTCCAGCGAGGGTGTGGCCGCGGATTCCACCACGGAGACCTTCGCGGCCCTTCATCTGCAATTCGAAAACTGGCGATGGGCGGGGACCCCGTTCTATCTCCGCAGCGGCAAACGGATGGCGGAGAAGCGCACCGAAGTGGTGGTCCAGTTCAAGCCGCCGGCGGCGAACCTGTTCCGAAAACTCCCCATCTCGGCCGACGCCAAGCNCCTCGAGCCGAACCGACTGGTCTTCTCCGTCGCGCCGGAAGAACGTCTCTCGCTCCGCTTCGAGACCAAGCGTCCGGGGATGGGCATCGAGATCGATCCCCTCGAGATGGCGGCGGCCCTCGATCGAGATCCGGACGAACCGGTGGTCGAAGCGTACGGACCGTTGATCATCGACGCGATGCGGGGGGATCAGACCCTCTTCAAGAGTCGGGTTGAAGTGGAGAGCGCCTGGGATGCGGTGATGCCGTTCCTCGACGGTTCCAGCCACGAAGCCAGGAAGAACATTCGCGACAACTACCGCCCCGGAACCTGGGGCCCTGAATCCGCGAAGGCGATGCTCGCCCGACACGGAAGACGCTGGTACGAGGAGGACCGATCATGAGTTACGACATCGAGCCCGATGCTTTCGAAGTCCCATCGCTTCCGGGAAGCGTGAACGTCGCGGCGGACGAGGAGGATGCGCAGGAACGTCTGGGGCGTGACCTGCTGGCAGCCGCCAAGCATGCGGTCGGTCGTCGCGGGATCTTCCACCTCGCGTTGTCTGGTGGCGGCACCCCGATGCCGTTCTATCGAAGACTCATGATCGATCCGTTGTTCCGGGAGATGCCCTGGAGTCGCACGCATCTCTGGATCGTGGATGAGCGGCGGGCGTCCTTCGACAGCGACACGAACAATTACAAGCACATCCATGAGCTGCTCGTCGAGCATTCGGATCTTCCGGGAGCGAATGCCCATCCGATGCCGGTCGACCAGGCGGACGCGGCCGAGATCTACGAGGAGGAGCTTCGTGAAACGCTGGGACTCGGGGGCGCCCCCGGAGACACCGATCGAGATCGACTGGATTTCGTGATGCTCGGCATGGGACCCGACGGCCACACCGCGAGTCTCTTTCCCCACACGGATGCGTTGAACGAGGAAGAACGATGGGTGGTCGACAATGACGGTCCCAGCGTGGTTCCGCCGCCGCGGGTCACCATGACCTATCCACTTTTGAATGCCGCCCGCACCATCGCCTTCTACGTCCTTGGTTCCGGAAAGGCGGCGATGATCGATCGCATCGCGACCGGAACCGACGGGTTCGAGACCCTTCCATGCAAGGGCATTCGGCCGAGCCGNGGTGAGTTGATCTGGTACCTGGACCAGGCCGCCTGCGGAGGTTGAGGCGAGGCGGGTTCAGGAGCGTGCGTTGAACCAGTCCTGGAGGATCGTGGCCGCCGCGACCGCATCCTGGATCTTCTTCTTGCCCTTGCGGGTGAGGCCCGACCCCTTGAGACTGTCGTCGGCTTCGAAGCTCGACAGGCGTTCATCATGAAATTCGACCGGCAGGCCGGTTCGTTCCGCCAGCGCGGCGCCGAACGCCCTGGCGGCGATCGCGCGGGGGCCTTCGGTGTCGTCCATGTTGATCGGGAGCCCGACGACCATGAGGTCGGCACCGTGCTCGTCGATCGCCTTGGCGATCTTTTCGAGCCGGAGATCCGCGTTTCGCTCGACGAGTACCGAGAGAGGTTGGACCAGCCCGACGATGTCATCTCCAGCGGCGAGTCCCGTGCGGACATCTCCAAGGTCGACGCAGAGCACCCTCATCGGCGACCGCCGATCATCGAAGTTTCTCGGGGACCAGGCTGGCCATGTCCTTGACCTTCTGGGCATCCTCGGCCCGGCAGATGAGCGTCGCGTCCCGGGTGTGCACGATCACCAGATCTTCGCAGCCGACGGTGCAGATGCGATGATCGGAGTCGTCGCTGAAGACCACGAGATTCCTCGAGTCCAGATCGGTGTGGGCGGTTCCCGGGGTGGCGCGATTGCCGTGTTCGTCGGGGGACACCGTCTCGCCCAGGCTCGGCCAGCTGCCGACATCGATCCAAGAAAGCTCCATCGGAACCACCGCGATCGAGATTCGCTCGTCCGCGACGGCCGGTTCCATGAGGCCGTAGTCGACGCTGATCTTCTTCAGCTCGGGATAGATGGCCTCGAGGCTGGCGGTCCGGTCCGGTGATTCCCAGGCCGCGGCGATCCGCTGGAGTCCTTCGAGGGTCGCGGGCTCGTACCGGCCGATGGTTTCCAACACGGTCCGGGCATGGAAGACGAACATGCCGCTGTTCCAGCCGAAATTACCCGCTTCGAGATAGGCCTCGGCCGTCTCGCGATCGGGCTTCTCGACGAACCGGGTCGCTTCAAAGCAACCGTGATGACCATCGATGGCTTCTCCGCGTTCGACGTAGCCGAATCCGGTCGCAGGATGCGTCGGCGTGATCGCGAAGGTCACGAACCGGGACGGGTCCTGTTCGACCAGACGGAATCCGGCATCGAGGCGGTCGGCGAAGATCGACTCCGGTTCGATGAGGTGATCAGCGGTGAGTACGGCGAAGATCGCATCGGGATCGGTGGAGGCGAGTACCGCGGCGGTGAGGCCGACCGCGTTGAGCGTGTCGCGACCGCAGGGCTCTCCCAGAATTCGTCGGTCAGCGATCGCGGGGACGGCGGCTCGAACCTGATCTCGAAAACGTTCGCCGGTGCAGATCCATCGCCGGTCGGCCTCGACCACGTCTCCCAACCGATCGCTGGCGATTTCGAGGAGGCTTCGGCCGTCGATCAAAGGGACCAGCTGCTTGGGGCGTTGAGTGCGGCTGATGGGCCAGAGTCGGGTGCCGGAACCGCCGGCCATGATCATTGCGTGTCGCATGCTTCTGAAAACTTCCTTTTGCGGGCCGGCTCAGCCGATCATTTCCTTGAGCCGAAGGGCGGCCGCCACCAAGGCGTCGCTTTCGGTGATCGTGGGGTCGGCTCGGCGAGCTCGTTCGACCAGATCCGCCGCGACCACGCGGCTTTCGCCCAGTTGGACGAGAACCAGGATCGCGTCCCGGGCATCGTCCCCGCCGACCGCACCTGCGGCGTCGGCGTTGACGTCACTTCCTTCGACCCCGGTGGCGAGACCGGGCAGCAACTGTTCCACCTTCTCGGCGAGGTCCAGAACGATGGTCTCGGCCGTCTTCTTTCCGATTTCGGGCAAGGCTCGCAGGGTGTCGGTGTCCTTTTCGGCCACCGCCCGAGCCACGGTGGCGAGCGGCATGGCCAGGGCACGAAGGGCCTTGCGGTAACCGATGCCCTTGACCGAAGTCAGAAGTTCGAAGAACGACCGATCCGCTTCGCTGGTGAACCCGACCAGACGAGGACGAAAGACGGCGCCGTTGGCCTGGCTCTCCAGGTAGTGGAGCAACACGAATTCGATCGGCTCTCCGACCGAGAGTCGGAGGCGGGCGGCATCCCCGGAGGGCACGAGTATCTCGTAGTCCAATGGGCCCACGGTGATGGCGGCCACATGGTCGCCGACACGGCGTAATTCACCTCTGATTCGGTCGAGCATGACGAAACTGTACCGAGGAGGCTGATCGTCGGTCTCTGGAGTGGACCACCCTCACCACTGGGATTGGCCCTGAGCCTTTTCGATCTCGAAGCGATCGATCACGCTCTGATCGTTGGTCGGCCACCCGGAATGGGCCACCAGCGCATCGTGGAGGCGATCCGCCGCCTCGTGGGGATCCTTCACTCCGGTCAGATCGAAGATCCCGACAACCTCCACGACGGTATGGGAACGGCGAGATATCGAGCCGAACGCGGTGGGGGTGTAGGGGGTCCCATGAATGTGCAGCAGCAGTACCGGGGCCTTGCTCAGGCGGGCAACCAGACCGACGCCGGCCTGGAACGGGCGAATCTCACCCGGGGGACGAGCGATCCCGCCCTCGGCGAAGATTCCGATCAGCCCGCCGTCCTTGAGATGCCGGACTGCGGTTCGGACGATCGAGGAGTCTTCGGATCCGTATCGAACCGGGAGGATCCGACCGGTCTTCCAGACCGGATCGAGGACCGGAGTCATCATCTCGGCCCACATCATCCAGCGGATGAAACGTCGAATCGCCGCCTGGACCATCAGGGGATCGATACCGGCGGTGTGATTGGCGACCACGATCCCCGGCCCCCGGTCCCCTTCCCGGAAAGGCGCGGGCAGATCCTCGAACCCCACGAGTCGCAGGCGATGCCACCATCGGACGTAGGCCACATTGACGAGATCGAGGAATCCGGCCGCAGGGCTGTCTCCGAGGCGGAGAGCGAGTCGCCGCTGAATCTCCCGGGTGGCGGCTGGGATGACAGCCATCCAGAAGACGATCCAGGCGATTCCGGCGATTCCGAGGAGGATCCAGGAGGTGTTCGTCATGATGCGGAGAGCCTCCGGGGAGGGGGGGNGGCGTCTGGCCGTGGATGATCGTTCGATGGGGACGCATGGACGAACGGCGCTGCAGGGCAACGCTATCATGTCGAGAGTTTGCGCTCGGCGGGCCATTTGGCCTTCAGCCTCGTCTTCTCACGCTCACGAACCCACTCCTCAGGCGGATCACTCTCGATGCCCAAGCGAGAAGACCTCTCCACGATCCTCCTCCTCGGTTCCGGTCCCATCGTGATCGGGCAGGGTTGCGAGTTCGACTATTCCGGCACCCAGGCCTGCAAGGCGCTCCGGGAGGAGGGCTATCGGGTCGTTCTGGTGAACTCGAATCCGGCGACGATCATGACCGATCCCGCCTTCAGTGATCGAACCTACATCGAACCGATCACGCCGGAGTCGATTCGGCGGGTCATCGAGCGGGAGAAGGAGCTGGGCACGCCCATCGACGCCATTCTCCCGACCCTCGGGGGGCAGACCGGCCTCAACTGCGCGTGCGAACTCTGGGACCAGGGTGTTCTGCAGGAGCATCGCATCGAGATGATCGGTGCTGATCGGGAGGTCATCCGTCGAGCCGAAGATCGTGAGGCCTTCCAGAAGGTCGTGGAAGCGGTCGGGCTCTGCAACCCGGAATCCCGGACCGTCACCACGGTCGAGGATGCGATCGAATTTCTTGATCAGATCGGCCTTCCGGCGATCGTGCGACCGGCGTTCACGCTCGGCGGCACCGGTGGTGGAGTGGCCTGGAATCGCGAGGAATACGAAGAGATCGTTCGCAGTGGCATCAAGGCCTCGATGATCGGTCAGGTCCAGGTCGATCGATCACTCCTTGGTTGGAAGGAGTACGAACTCGAGGTGGTACGCGACCGTGCGGACAACTGCGTGGTGGTCTGCGGCATCGAGAACATCGATGCGATGGGCGTCCATACCGGTGACTCGATCACCGTGGCGCCCATCATGACCCTGTCGGACAAGGAGTATCAGCGACTTCGAGATGGCGCGTTCGCGATCATGCGCGAGGTCGGCGTCGATACCGGTGGTTCCAACGTCCAGTTCGCGGTCAACCCGGCCAATGGTGACGTCGTGGTGGTCGAGATGAATCCTCGAGTCTCCCGCAGTTCGGCCCTCGCATCCAAGGCGACGGGATTCCCCATCGCCCGCATCGCCGCCAAGCTCGCGGTCGGCTACACCCTCGACGAACTTCGAAACGACATCACCGGTACGACGTCTGCGTGCTTCGAGCCGTCCATCGACTACGTGGTCGTCAAGATGCCCCGGTGGACGTTCGAGAAGTTCCCGGAGGCGGACGAGACCCTGACCACCCAGATGAAGTCGGTGGGAGAGGCGATGTCGATCGGGCGGACCTTCAAGGAAGCATTGCAGAAGGCGATCCGCTCGATGGAGGTCAAACGATTCGGCCTTGGCCTGGACGCCAATGACTGGTGGCTGCAGGCTCGTCGGGCGTCGGATGAAGACGCCGTTCACTGGCCGGTCGCGGAAGACACGCTGGTTCGGAAACTCTCGGTACCAAGTCAGGGGCGACTCTACTACGTCCGTTACGCCTTCAAGGCGGGCTGGTCGTTGGAGCGGATCCGCGAATTGACCGGCATCGATCCCTGGTACCTCGACCAGATCGCTCAACTCGTCGAATTCGAGGATCGGCTGGTCGAGCACGAGTCCTTCGACACGGTGCCGGCGGAACTCCTGTTCGAAGCGAAGCGGCTCGGGTATTCCGATCCACAACTCGCCAACCTCTGGCTCGGTGGAATCTCGACCACCACGATTCTAGAGGCGCGGCGACGACGCAAGGCTCTGGGCGTGGAACCGGTGTTCAAACTGGTCGACACCTGTGCCGCCGAATTCGAGGCGGTCACCCCGTACTTCTATTCCACGTACGAGCCGGGGCACCGGATGCTCGGCGAGGACGGCGTGGTGCACGAGGTGCGGGACGATGAAGCGCGAATCGGNAANCGACCCAAGATCGTGATCCTCGGAGGTGGGCCCAACCGGGTCGGCCAGGGAATCGAGTTCGACTACTGCTGCTGTCAGGCCAGCTTCGCGGCGGAAGAGATGGGCTTCGATTCGGTGATGGTGAACTCCAATCCCGAGACGGTCTCCACCGACTACGACACCAGTGACCAGCTCTTCTTCGAACCGTTGACCCTCGAAGACGTTCTCGACATCGTCGAGCGGCTCAACGGGGGCGGGGTAGAAGAACCGAACAGATCCGGGGGTGTGGTCGGGGTCATCGTCCAATACGGAGGCCAGACTCCGCTCAACCTCGCGCATGGTCTCGTGGCGGCCGGGGTTCCACTCATTGGAACCGGCCTCGACTCGATCGATCTTGCGGAGGATCGTGACCGTTTCAAGGCGGTGCTGGACGAACTCGAACTCGTCCAGCCCGAGAATGGAATCGCCCAGTCGCTCGAGGAGGCGGTGGAGATCGCCGCCCGCATCGGCTACCCGGTGCTGGTCCGCCCGAGTTACGTTCTGGGTGGAAGAGGGATGGAGACCTGTTACGACGAGTCCGCACTGAAGCGGTACATGGTCGCGGCAGTGGGGGCGAGTGATCTTCACGACGCACCCGTGCTGATCGATCGTTTCCTCGGAGACGCGGTGGAAGTGGACGTCGATGTGATCGCCGACTTCGAGCCTCATGAGGATTCACGGGCGGCGATGCTCGATTTGGCGGATCACCCTTCCCGGGCTTTGGTCTGTGGCGTGATGGAGCACATCGAGGAAGCCGGGGTTCACTCGGGCGATTCCGGCTGCACGATCCCGCCTTATTCCCTCTCCGACGAGATCGTCGAGGAGATCAAGGATCAGGCCCGCCGTCTCGCGGAAAGGCTCCGAGTTCGTGGACTCATGAACCTTCAGCTGGCGGTGAAGGACGGCCGGATCTACATCCTCGAGGTGAACCCGAGAGCCAGCCGGACGGCGCCGTTCGTCTCCAAGGCGAAGGGCGTGCCATGGCCGCAACTCGCCGCCAAGGTGATGATGGGTGCATCTCTGGATTCNCTGAACGTGGATGAGGTCCCGGATGCCGGGTTCTTCGCGATCAAGGAGCCGGTCTTCCCGTTCAGCAAGTTTCCCGGCGTTGATGTGATTCTCGGCCCGGAGATGCGATCGACGGGTGAAGTGATGGGCGCGGATCGGTCGCTTCCCCTTGCCTTCGCCAAGGCCTGCATGGGCGCCGGGATGGTGCTCCCCACCGAAGGCACGGTCTTCCTTTCGGTTCGAGATCAGGACAAGGATGCGGCGGTCGAAATCGCCCGTTCACTTCGGTCCATGGGATTCCGGGTGGTATCCACCGGCGGTACCCATGCCCATCTTCGAGACTTTGGAATCGACGTGGAATCCCTCCCGAAGATTTCCGAGGGGCTTCGGCCGAACATTCTCGACCTGATCGCCGACGAAGAAGTCTCGCTCATTCTCAACACCGCCACCCGCAAGGGGGCCGAGACCGATGAGGGCCGAATCCGAGCGACGGCGGTCAAGGCGGGGGTGACCATGATCACCACCGCGCCAGGGGCTCGAGCCGCGGTTCAGGCCATTGCGGCCTTGAAAGCCGGTGACTGGAACGTCGCGGCCACTCAGGACTATTTCCCGGGTCTTTCCCGGCCGGCGGCCTCGCTCGGTACGCCCGAGAACTCCGATTCCGTGGGTTGCCCCGGCTGAATCAGCCATGAGAACCCTGATGTCCGCTTCCGTGGTCTCCAGGTTGATCGAGATCGGGATGGTTCGGGCATCGAACTCGGGGGCGGCTCGCCGATAGACTCCACATCCCTTCGAGTCGTGGTTCGGACCACCTCGACGGAACTCAGAGCCTCGTGTTCGTCCGCGGGCTCACGATCGACGACTTCGGACGCCTGTCAGAGGATTCCATGTTCACTGCCACCCCGGATCAGGTTCAACTCGTCTTCTCGCTTCTGGTGATCGTCGTGCTTCTGCACGTGTTCCTCGGGGCGTGTGCGTATTCCATCATGCTGGAGCGGAAGCTCAGCGCCTGGATGCAGGACCGAGTCGGGCCGAACCGTGTCGGCCCGAAGGGCCTTCTGCAGCCGATCGCCGATGGCTTGAAGTTCCTCTTGAAGGAGGACTACGCACCGTCCGGTGTCGACAAGGCACTCTTCACCCTCGCGCCCGGCCTGATCATGCTTCCGGCAATGATCGGCTTCATCATCGTGCCTTTCACGGGTGCGATCGACATCACCGGCCTTGTTCGCTTTCTGGGAATCGCGCAGGGGAATGCGTTGTACGAAGTCACCGTGGTCGGGGCGTCGATCAACATCGGTGTCGTCTACCTCATCGCGGTGGCGTCGCTTGGCGTCTTCGGCGTCACGCTCGGTGGATGGGCGAGCAACAACAAATGGTCGTTCCTCGGTGGCCTGCGGGCCGGTGCCCAGATGATCTCCTACGAAATCCCGATGGGTCTTTCGCTTCTGGCGGTCATTCTGGTGGCGGGTTCGATCCGTCCCGATGCCATCATCGGTGGTCAGGCGGCGGGGGCCTGGAACCTCGTGCAACTCCCGGTTGCGGCGATCATCTTCTACACGTGCATGCTGGCGGAGAGCAATCGAGCCCCGTTCGACCTCGCAGAATGCGAGAGCGAGCTCGTTGGCGGGTACCACACCGAATATTCATCGATGCGGTTCGCTCTGTTCTTCCTCGCCGAGTACTTCCACATGATCACCGGGGCGGCCTTCTTCACGATGCTCTTCCTCGGCGGCTGGTCCGTCAATCCCTTTGGTGGCTGGGATCTGCCCGCGAGCGGAGCCTGGTGGCTGGGATTGATCCAATTCGGGGTGGTCGCCGGCAAGATGTTCCTTCTGGTCGCCTTTGCGATGGCCATTCGCTGGACTCTCCCGCGATTCCGCTTCGATCAGCTCATGCGGCTGGCGTGGGAAGGCATGATCCCCGCATCCCTGCTGGTGATGCTGGTCACTTCGGTCTTCCTGTTCCTCGGCTGGGCGGATTGGATGTGGGCGGGTTCCCTTGGCACCATCGCCCTGATCTATCTCATTCTTCCAATCATGCCCAGGCAGGCGAACCCCAACAACCGGGTTCGGATGATCGGCAGCCGGTTCAGTCCGGTCGATGATGGTCTCGAACGTGGACGACTCGCTGATTCGCCGACGGGTTGAATCTCGGAGCGCGGGATGCGGTTGATCATTCCCGGGGACCTTTCCGGGGAACCGTTCGGGGCCTCGGGCTGATCCGTGGCTCGATCCAAGACTCGGAGTTCGCTTCATGAGGCACCTGATCCCCGGATTGCTCGGTCTGCTCGACCTCGGCCTCGCCACGCGATTCCGTCTCGGGGGCCGTTACTGGACCTGGCGTAAAGAGACGGCCTTGGGAACCGATCGATCGGCGTGGCCCTCCCCAGCCGAGCGTCGTCGCGCCTTTCTTCTCTACGGTGCCTGGGCAAGACGTCTCCGCCGAGCCTCCCGCTAGGGAAGTTGGATCAGAGTTCTTCGAGCCTCGATCCGGAGATTGGTCGCCCGGTCGGCACGGTCGGCACAGGTCGGCACAGGCCGGCACATACCGCCACATACCGCCACCTTGGCGTCGAGGGTCGCCGGAGATCTCTCTGGCCCTACCTCTATAGGAGTTCTGGGGCGAGCTCGATCTCTGCGGCCCTGCCGGCGGCGGCAGCGACAGGGACGAAGGCGGCACCACGACGCACCGGGCTTCCAGCCGGTGGCGCGATTGGTGGTACGAGAGACGATCGGCGAGTAAAAACCTCGTCACCGATCAGAACCCGAACGCGGAGCCGTAGACTCCGCATCATGGCAAAGACTCGAACTTCATTCTTGTGTCGCGACTGCGGCGGCGTCCATCCCAAGTGGATCGGCCGATGTCCTGACTGCGGCGCCTGGGACACCCTGGAGGCTTATCGAGAGCCGGAGGAAGCCGCCACGATCGGAACCGTGGCCGGTGTGGCCCTTCGATCAATGGGGGCTTCTTCCGCCGATGGCACCGGACCCGGAACGATTTCCAGAGCCGTTCCGTTGACGGAAGTCGAGCAGTTGGAGGTTCCCCGGGTTCCGAGTGGCCTGGGTGAACTGGATCGGGTGCTTGGTGGCGGATTCGTGGCCGGTTCGGCGGTGCTGCTGGGCGGGGAGCCGGGGATCGGCAAGAGCACGATGCTGCTCCAGGCGGCGGCGAGCGTGGTGCTGGGTGGGGGGCGGGTCCTCTACGCCAGCAGTGAAGAGAGTCCGCAGCAGATCAGACTTCGAGCTGATCGATTGCTCGGTGAGTCCATTGAGCGGGCGGCTGATCTCTATCTCCACGCTGATACGAATCTGGTTCGGATCATCGAGGAGATTCGGCGGGTGGAGCCAACGGTGGTGGTGCTCGATTCGATCCAGATGGTTCACCGCTCGGATCTGGATGCGCCCCCGGGATCGACGACGCAGTTGCGTCGTTGCTGCCATGACCTGGTGCAGGCGGCCAAGATCAGTGGGGCTGCGATCGTGATCGTGGGTCATGTCACCAAGGAGGGCCAGCTGGCTGGCCCCAAGCTTCTGGAGCATGTGGTGGATGCGGTTCTCGCGTTCGAAGGTGATCGGGATCATGGCCATCGGGTCCTGCGGGCCGCGAAGAATCGGTTCGGATCCACCCAGGAGATCGGTCTTTTCGAAATGACGGACCTGGGCCTGCGAGAGTTGGATGAGGCAGGAATGGCGATCGAACCGGGGCAAGGGGGTACGGCAGGGTCGGTTTTGACCGCCACCATGGCGGGAACCCGGTTCCTACCAGTCGAGATTCAGGCGTTGACCGCGACCGGGTTCCTCGGTTCTGCCAAGCGTCGGGCCACCGGGTTGGATACCAATCGGCTGGCCATGTTGATTGCCGTGCTGGAAAAGCACGGCGGGCAGCGATTGGCTGATCAGGACGTCTTTGCCGCCGCGGCAGGCGGCGTTCGAGTGGTGGAACCGGCCGCGGACCTCGCCTTGGCCTTGGCCATCGCCGGGGCGCATCACGGTCGTTCCCTCGAACAAGGCACCGTGGTTCTGGGAGAGATCGGTCTGACCGGGGAGATTCGTGGTGTTCGCCACCTTGAGCAGCGGCTTCGGGAGTTGGCTCGCCGGGGGGCGACACAGGCCATCGTCCCGCTGATTTCTGGTGGATCCATCAAGATCCCCGGTCTCCAGATTCATCCGGTGGCCCGTCTCGGCGCGGCCTTGGAAGGCCTCGGTTGAAGTTTTTTTACGCTTCATTCTGGGGATCGCTTGTCGGAACAGCCTCGATTGCCAGCCTTTCACCATTTTCCGGCGTTGATTTCATAAGTTGTTTAAATAGAACGACTTGGGTCGCCTCCGGGCTTCGGGCTGGCCCTGGAATCGCCTCAGGAGAGGGACTGCCAGCCCGAATTAGTGACGAAGTCGCTGGCATTGGATATAGTCCGCAACTCATCCCGATCGACCTGAATGGTCGATAGGGAGAATCACGTCCGGCCTTCGCCATATTGGTGACGAAGGCAACTTACGGGCGGGTGGATGAACATAGGGCGGTCGCATCGTGAGTCACGAGTTGAGCGACACAACGCCCGAGCACTTCTTGGAGAGTCACCGAATGAGTCTGACCACCAGGTTTGGGCTCGTCGCCGGTACGACCGCGCTGGCCATGGCCGGTACGGCCTTCGGCGGCGTAGAGTCCGACAACGACGCGCTTTCGCAAATCGCCGAACTCAAGGCTGAGCTTGCTCAGCTGAAGCAGCAGGACAGCCAGGACTGGCTGACCGAGCAGCGAGCGACCGAAATTCGTGGCATCGTGCAGGACGTACTCGCCGACGCCGACACGCGAACCAGTTTCCAGAGCAGCGGCGCCATGGCCGGCTGGAACAACGGGTTCTTCCTTGCCAGCCCCGATGGCAACTTCAAGCTCAACGTCCAGGGCTTCATGCAGGTCCGCTGGACGATGAACAAGGCCAATGGCTACTCGGCCGCCACCCCCGCGGGTGCGGAGTACGAGTGGGGCTTTGAGAACGCCAACACGTGGCTCGACTTCTCGGGCAACGTCGTTGACCCCAGCTGGACCTTCCACGTTCGTGGAAACTTCGCCAACGGCAACGGTGGCGCGATGGGCCTCGAGTTCGCATCCATCAGCAAGGACTTCGGCAACGGCTTCAGTGTCACCGCCGGTCAGTTCCGAGCTCCCTGGCTGCGTGAAACCCTCGTCGACGATCAGTACCAGCTCGGTATGGATCGTTCACTGGTCAATGAGTACTTCACTCAGGGCTACGACCAGGGTATCCAGCTCGGCTACGCGTCCGACGCCTTCCGCGTCAATGCCTTCGCCGGTGACGGCGTCCTTCAGGGCGTGAACATTGGTGGCGTCAACGCCGGTACCGGCTCGGCCAACACCCCGTGGAACGCAACGGCTACCAGTTACGCCTTCGCCGCCCGTGGTGAGTACAAGATCTCAGGCGACTGGGCTCAGTTCGACGACTTCACCTCCCGTCGTGGAGAAGAAGGCGGAATGATGGTCGGTGCAGCCGCCGTCTACGAGCGTGGCAACCAGAACGCCGGTGCTTTCAACGGCACCAAGGCCTACGGTTTCACGGGTGACTTCACCTGGGACTTCGGCGGTGCGAACCTGTTCGCGTCGTTCGTCTGGATGGGCGCCACCGGCGGTCAGACCAGCACCACCCACCCGTGGGGCATCAACATCCAGGGTGGCTACTTCGTCACCGATGACATCGAAGTCTTCGGCCGCTACGGTCTGATGAACTACGACCTGGACAACGCTGCCACTGATACCGGCAAGTACAACGGCCTCACCGCCGGTGCCAACTACTTCTTCGCCGACAACGTCAAGTTCACCGTCGAGTGGGGTATGAACCTCAAGAGCTTCGGTGCCAACGGNCCGGCGAACATCAACTCCGCCGGTTTCCGTACGGACGTCGATGGCGAAAGCGATCAGTGGGCCCTTCGTGCCCAGATGCAGCTCCTCTTCTGAGTTTCATCCACCCGAAGAATCGTCCGAACCCCTCACGGGGTTCGGACTTTCAAGGGCTCGGCCGGTCGGACCTTCGGGTCCGACCGGTTTTTTCTTGTCCAGAGAACTTTGGCTGGCATCGGATGGTGGATGTCTGACNGAATTCGGGGCTCCGAGGCGGAACCAACCGGCGGAATGTCGTGTCTCGCGATTTAGCGCGGCATGAACCAAAGATGATGGTCTCGGTCGTAATCTCCCCGTTCGGCTCAACCCTCAACCTCATTCCGGATGCTCTGCATGTTGTCACTTCTTCGATTCTCTTTCATCCTGCTGGCGGGTCTGGCGATTTCAAATCAGGTCGTCGCATCGCCGTCGACCGACGACGTCTCGGCCGAAGTGCAGCGGGAGTTGGACGCGCTGCAGACGGAGATTCGAGCGTACGCCCGTGACGTCGACGGTCGAAGCATCGATGAAGCCCGTCGCGGGGAGATTCGTTCGATCGTGGCCGACGTCCTGGCGGANGCCGAAGCTCGGACCAGTTTCCAGGACATCGCGGTGATTCCCGGTTGGAAGAAAGGGTTTCGGTTGGAGAGCCCCGACGGGAACTTCCTTCTCAAGNTCGGTGGGCAGCTCCAGATTCGATTCGTGATGAACCGAGCCAACGGCTACGCGGAGGCCACGCCGACCCGCTCCACGGTCATGGTGAACGGGACCACTCAGCCTGGCGGCGCCGCCTACGAATGGGGTCTCGAGAACCGGCGAGTCAAGCTGCAGTTCGAGGGGCACGTCATCGATCCGTCCTGGACCTACCGGATCAAGGGCTCGTTNGAGCGAATCACAGGGGGAAGAATGCTCCTCCAGAACGCCTGGATCGCGAAATCACTGGACAACGGAATCAAGATCAAGGTCGGGCAGTTCAAGCCGGCCTTCATGAGGGAGGAAATCGTTTCGTCCTCCAAGCAGTTGGCGGTCGATCGATCGCTGGTGAACGAGTATTTCAACCAGGGCAACTCGCAGGGGATCGAGATCTCGTGGAAGAACGAGGATTTCAAACTGAGTGGTTGGACGGGTGACGGACTCGGATCTCGATATCTCGGTCCGGCTCGAACCAACGGGCAGAACACTTCTTGGGACCAGACCGCGACCAGTTACTCGTTCGCGACTCGCGGCGAGTGGAAGATGGCCGGAGAGTGGTCCCAGTTCAAGGACATGAGCAGTCGACGAGGTTCCGAAGCCGGTGCCATGCTCGGACTTGCCGCGGCGGTCCAACGGGCCAACCAGAACATCCCGGCCAATGGTGCGGTCTCCCTGGGAATCACGACCGACCTCACGGTCGATGTGAGCGGAGCGAGCTTCTTCGTCTCCGGGACCTGGGCCAACGTCGCGGCGGGTGGTGCGGGCGGGACCAACAACCCGTGGGGCGTGACGATTCAAGGCGGGTACTTCGTGATGGAGGACGTCGAAGCGTTTGCCCGGTACGAGTACATGGACTACGACCTGCAGAACCAGATCAATCCGAAGACCGCCCGATTCAGCGGCTTCACCCTCGGCTCGAACTGGTTCCTGACCCCGGCGGTGAAGCTCACGGCCGACTGGACCTACAACTTCGATTCACTGGCGGC
>NYSW01000045.1 GCA_002683195.1 Phycisphaerae bacterium | reverse complement strand
TTCGATTGCCGGTGCCCTGTCGGTGGTCTCGGACCCCACTCGGGGCAACCTCGAGGTCTACACCGGAACCGTGGTGCGAGGCGCATCGATCGCACTTGCCGCCGTCGACCAGAACCTCTTCGTCGTCCGCTCCGAAATGTCCTTCCAGGGTCCCGGCCCTGCTGGCCTCGTGTACTTCGGCAACGGCCAGACCATCGACTTCCGTGCGAAGATCTTCTCGAACCTGCTCCCGGATGATGTGGTGAGTGCGGGCCTCGCCACCGTGTCAAGGTCCAATTCCCCCGCGTTCGAAATGCCTTTCGCGCTCAATCAGAACACTGGCCGCTGGGACCTCATGGGTGTCGATCTCCTCGAGATCGCTCCGGGCCTGCACTTGTATCCCTTCGGGCTCTTCGGGAGTTCGACCGCCCCGTCGGTCTACTTCGACGAAGAAGGTGCGATTCAACTTCGGATCTACACCCTTGGCCTCGGATTCATCAATGGCGGATTCGATGGATTCTGGGATGCCATCATCTTCGACGTGAACGGCCAGAACAATCCCCTCTGATCCTCGAGTTCAGAGTCCAACACATCAACGAGGCCCCGTCCGCTTTCCTGCGGATGGGGCCTCGTTCTTGATCCCAAATCCACCCATCTTGTGCTGAGGGGGCCAATCTATTTTCAGTAGTTTCTGAAAATCCGATCGCCCGCCATGCTGGAAGACCATATTCTTCTGATGTGTCAACCGAGACGACATCCTCAGTTCAATCCGAACCGGCTGACGCCTCCGGGTCGGCACTGTCTCGTTCCCGTGAGGCTTTCATCAGCCACTGGGGTGAGATGGGAACATCGTGGGGCGTCCCAAGGTCACTGGCGGAGATCCATGCCCTCCTGTTCATCGAGGGACGACCTCTCTGTACCGACGAGATCATGGAACGGCGAGGCGTGAGCCGAGGCAACGTGTCCACGACCCTGCGACAGCTTTCCGAATGGGGCATCGTCACCAGGGTCAGAATCAGAGGGGATCGGAAGGACTATTTCGAGGCGGAACAAGACGTCTGGAATCTTCTGAGCCTCATCGTCCGAGCCCGAAAGCGTCGTGAGTTGGAACCCTTGCTGGCCGCGTTGGAGGATGCACGAGCCCTTGCATCCGATGCCGAAGACGCCCCCAAGGAAGACCGGAAAGAAACCAAGGCCCACCTCGATCGGCTCAAGTCAATGCATGACGCCCTTCGCAGACTTGATCGCCTGAGTGACCGCTTCATCGGCCGCGGAGGCAAGGGCCTCGACGTTGCCGTCCGTTTGCTGACTCCTCTCCTCTGACTCATGTCCATTCTTCCTCCCCGAACCTCGCCCTCGCCCCTTCCCGGCCCCGCCTCAGCCGGGGATTTTCTGCGGTCAAGCCTCCAGCTCGATCCGACCCGGAAGATCTCCAGCCATCAGTCCCCCTGGGACGCGGACCTCTGGCAGGCGGAATGGAGAGTCTTCTTCCGCGACGAGGCTTCTGACCCGCCCGTGAAGGAGACAATACTTCGGGTCGAATTCGAATGTGAAAAGATTCGGTGTGAACTCGTGGATCTTCGCGGCGTCCGACTTACCGCCGAGACCTTCCAGGTCACTCGCGTCCAACATGTCAGTGGCGAGAACCGTCTCATCCAGTGGACCGTGAGCGGACAGCCCAAGCCTATCGCCAGGCTCATGACTGACCAGACCGGGGGCATCCTGCTTCTTCGGACGAACCTCCCCGAACAGCTGGGGTTCGCCGGAGGCCGACACGATCTGACCTCGATCACCGAGAGTGACCCGG
The DNA here is from genome assembly GCA_002683195.1 of Phycisphaerae bacterium. Next base: position 10,387 of record NYSW01000045.1, on the reverse strand, counting down.
CCTGACGGTCGAATTCTTCGTGACTCTTGCTACAATTCGAAATCTGGGACAGGTGGCCGAGCGGCTGAAGGCACCGGTTTGCTAAACCGACGTATCTCTTATAGGGGTACCGCGGGTTCGAATCCCGCCCTGTCCGTTCCCCGCTCCTGCATGCAGGAGCGGGGNTTTATTATCTGGCCGAGAACAGCCCCAACCCGGTTCGATCTCTCAGCCCCGGTTTCATTCCTCGATCCCCCGTCGCATCCGTGATTGAATCGGATCCCCCCNTACTTCAATCGCCGACGTGACCTGATTCGCAGAAAGGCCATCCGCGTGGAACAAGTCGCAACCCTTCCTCCGATCGTCGCCGCCCGGCTCCTCGAAGAACTCGAAGCCGAGGGCATCTCGGCCCGCAGNACCGACATGATGTCACCCGGCACCCTCGGGGCGATCCCCGGCCTTGCACGCCCCACCGTGACGGTCTGGGTCGACGACGGGGAACAGGTCGAGAAAGCCAGAGAGATCCTGAAAAGACTTCAGGCGGACGCCGGAGACGACACCGAGTATTTCAAGGGCGACCTTCCGGATTCTCCGAACGAATGACGCCGTGACGTCCGAGAAAGTCAGGGACGGGGTTGCAATCCAAATCCCGCGCCGTGACCCTCACCACCCGCTCATCAGGCTCGCCGCGGACCGATCACCGGCTTGCTGTTATTGAGTCTCAGACTCATGTTCGACATTCTGGGCGAATCATGCGTGACAAGACCCGGTTTCGCACGTAACAGTGAAGGAGGGAAAGCCCCTCTTCACGCCTTGAAACATGGAGTCGACTCATGTCGAAGCACGAAAACGCATCCTGTGGAACCTGCAATCACTTCGGTGACGGGATTCCAGAACAACAGCTGGTACAGATTCGAGTCAATCCCGAGGCTTCGGCCACGGTGATCGCCGGCTGCACCGCACCCGACAACGCCGCCCGACACCTCCAGGTCAACCCGACCAGCCATTGCGATGGTTGGATCCCGGTCGCAGCCTGACGCTTCAAACGAACGGCACGCGAAACCTCCGATGCCCGGCCGCCTCATTCTTGCGAGGCTGCCGGGCATCGTCGTGTCGGTCTCGAGCGTGTTCCACACCGAGGGCATGACGAGCCGGACGGTCCGTTCGAAAGACCCCCATCAAATTCAACGTCCAGCCGAACCATTCACCCGGCGGGCCGATGCGGCGTCCCGGGTCCCACCGACGGGTGGTCCTCAGGATGCCACAGAATCGGGAGCATCCCGGGCGGCTGACGCTGCAGCCATCTCGCGCTCCGCCCGCCGCCGCAGACGACGCCGGAGGACAGTGGCCAGACTCGACGGCTCGAGGAAATTCGCGGGCGGTCGGAAGTAGATTTCGACCTCCGCTCCTTCCGTCGCTTCGACCGTACCGCCGGCACCATCCGGCGCGATCATTCGTACCGTTCCGTTCACCCCGTCGAGCGCAGCCTGCAGACTGGCCGGCGCCGAACTTCGNAAAATCACGTCACGATCCTTCACGAAGAGATTCCGAACCCCGATGAGCGCGGAAGCCAGACGAATCTCCGCCATCTCGACCAGCCGGGCCACGCTCCGGGGAAGATCCCCGTAGGCAGCCTTCATGTCGCTGACCGCTCCATCGATCTGCGTGAAGAGATCCGCCTCTCCGATCCGCCGGTAGGCGTCCATGCGGCGTTGGTCGTTCGGGATGTAGCCCTTGGGGATCGACCCCTCGAGACCGATGTCCACGATCGTGTCCGCAGCCACCACTCGCCGTTCGCGGGTGATGTCGCGAACCGCATCCTCCAGAAGACGACAGTACATGTCGTATCCGACGGCGGCGATGTGCCCGGATTGTTCCGAGCCCAGCAGGTTTCCGGCACCCCGAATCTCCAGGTCGCGCATCGCGATCCGGAAGCCGGCGCCGAGCATCGAGTAATCCTCGATNGCCTTCAGACGCCGCAGGGCGTCCTCGGTCATCCGGCGTTCCTCGGGAAGCAGAAGGTAGCAGTACGCACGATGACGGCTGCGGCCGACCCGGCCCCGAAGCTGGTGCAACTGGGCAAGACCGAAACGATGAGCATCGTGGATGATCATGGTGTTCGCACTGGCGATGTCGACCCCGCTCTCGATGATCGTGGTGCTGACCAGAATGTCCGCTTCACGACGAATGAAGGCCAGCATGACCTTCTCGAGTTCCTGATCGGACATCTGCCCGTGGCCGATGATCACCCGGGCGTCGGGCGCCAGTTTCTGGATCTCGTCCGCGAAGGACTCGATGTCGTGGACCCGATTGTGAACGACGAATACCTGGCCTTCCCGAGCAAGCTCGCGGCGGATCGCCTGCGTCAGACGCCGTACGTTCCAAGGCACCACTTCGGTCACGATCGCCCGACGGTCCAGGGGCGCGGTGGTCAGGTTCGAAATGTCTCGAAGGCCCAGCATCGCCATGTGCAACGTGCGGGGAATGGGCGTCGCGCTCAACGTGAGGACATCCGCCACCGTCCGAGCCGCGAGCAGTTTCTGCTTGTGTTCCACCCCGAAACGCTGCTCCTCATCGATCACGACCAGGCCGAGGTCCTGAAATCGAACGTCCTGCGAGAGAATCCGATGCGTTCCGATCAGCACGTCGACCCGGCCCGCCGCGAGATCCTTCAGGATCTCCTTCTCGTCCGNCCTCGACTTGAACCGACTGATCGACTCGATTCGAAACGGATACGCCTTGAATCGATTTCGAAAGGTTCGTTCATGTTGCTCTGCAAGCACGGTGGTCGGCACCAGGACCGCGACCTGCTGGCCGAACTCCACCGCCTTGAAGGCCGCCCGAATCGCGACCTCGGTCTTTCCGAAACCCACATCGCCACAGATCAGACGATCCATCGGGGTGCTTGAAGCCATGTCACGTTTGACCGCGGCGATCGCGGAGACCTGATCTTCCGTCTCCTCGTACGGAAACTCCGCCTCGAAATCCCGCTGCCAATCGGTGTCCGCCGGGAATCGAATGCCCGGGGTCGCGGTTCGGGCCGCCTGCACCCGAAGCATCTCCCCCGCAAGATCACGAACCGCATCCGTGACTTTCTCTTTCTGACGCTGCCAACGCCGGCCACCGAGGGTCGAAAGCCCGGGGTCGCTGGTGCTGCCCGCCCCGACGTACTTCTGAATCAATTCGATTCTGGAGAGCGGCACGTGCAGGTGTGAACCCGCATCGAACTCCAGCGTCATCACCTCCCGGTCGGGGCCATCGTCCTTGGCCAACGTCCGCAATCCCACGAATCGAGCGATGCCCTGCTCGCGGTGCACCACGAGATCGCCCGGCTCGAACCGCAGGAATTCCTGACGACTGGCACCCCCGCGGGCGGCCCCTCCACCCCGGCGCCGAACACCCCATCGGTTCAGCATCTCGTGGAACGGAACCACCGCGATTCCCGGGCCATCCGATTCATTCGCCCAACGAAAGCCTCGATGCAGATGACGCCGCTCGATCCGAATCCGGTCCGCCCCCGGTGCTTCGACCAACCGGCGACGGTCGAGGATCTCCTTCGCTCGATCGAATTCGCCTTCGGTGGAACAGACCAATGCAACCTCGTCCTCGAGGGCGAGTTCCAGCAATTCGTCGAACGCTTTTCCGATTTCCTCGGGGAACGGAGGAAGTGGCGCCGGTGCCAGCGAGACCGCCCTCCCCTCCACCTGACTCGCAGAGAACTCGTTGACATCGAGGAGACAGCGAGAGCCTTTCCGCAGGGCGGCAAGCGTCGCCGGTGGCCCCTCGACCCCTCCTGCCTCTCGGACCCGTTCCCAGTACCCACGCCCCTGCTCGACGATTTCGCCGAGTTCGGCCAGCACCACGGTCGTGGTCTTCGGCAGCATGCCGGCGAATGCCGCCGATCCTGCGGCCAGGAGACCTTCGGTCGCCCCGACCAGTTCGATGGAATCGATTCGCCGGTCACTCACCTGAGAGGCAGGATCGATCTCGTGGAGCCTTTCGACTTCGTCACCGAAGAGATCCAGCCGGACGGGCATCGCCCCGCCGGGAGGAAAGAGATCGATGAGTCCGCCTCGAATCGCGAACTCACCGGGATTCTCCACGACGTCGGTTCTCGTCCAGTCCGCATCACCAAGCCATGACGCGAGGGCCGCGGGATCGATGGTGTCTCCTTCACGGATCACCCGCAATCGATCGTTCAGGTCATCGACCTCGGGTATGCCCTGCATCAGGGCTGGAAAAGGAGCCACCACGATCGACGGCAAGGAACCTTCGCTGGCTCGGCGGACAAGCCCGAGTCGCGACGCCACCAGGTCCACCGCCGGCTCACGCTCTCCCGGCATCACCTCGAGCGCAGGAAAAGCGGCCGCCTCGATTCCAAGGTCGGTCAGTTCCTCCACCGTTTCATCCGCATCATCGAGATGTGGAACCACCAGCAACACCGGACCGGGGGCCCGGGTGGAAATGATCGAGGCCAGGACGGATGTGCTGCTGCCGGTCGCACCGCGGGCGGAGACCTCGCCTCCTTCGGCCACCAGCTCGAGGATCCGGCAGACCGCCGGGTCCTCGGCGATACGGTCGAACCACCAGGCCCGGTCGGCACCCTTGGAGGATCTTCCGGAGACCGCCGGTACGGAGTCTGATGATGCGGGATCGAGATCGGTCACGACGAGCCTCCTTTCGTTCGCTCCGGGGCGAACGATGCACCGTCATCGACAATCGGGGGTGCGAAGTCGAAGGGACGAGCCACCTGCAGGTGCGGTGCCGCACGCCGAGCGGTCACCGGCCCGATGCCCGGAATTTCGACCAACGAGCACGCTCCCCCGTGAGGCCTCGCCTCGTGAAGCCTTCGCGCCAACGCCGGTCCGACTCCGGGAATCAGCGTCCAGTCCGCCACGCTTGCCATCCGGGGATCGAACCGTTCCCCTTCAATCGGCGACGCCGCCCGACGAAGTGGACGCTGGAGCGATCTCGAAAGATCCACCGACAACCATGCCCCCATCGACAGCAGGAGAACCAGACCCAGCGCCAGTCGTGGGCGGCCCACGACCGACGGTTCGAGATCGACGTGCCCGAATTGCTCGCCGAGGACCGGCGGACCGCCGTCAGGCACCAGAGTGCACTCCATCCTCGTCGGACGAGGAGACCGGCCCGTTGTTTCGAACGGCCTCGCCGGCATGACTCCCGGTCGGGAGTCGCCAGGCTCCCATCGGTCGAGAGATTCGCCGCCGCCACGCCACGAGCCGCTCGTAGCCGAGTCGGGGCGTCCCGTCCTCTTCCACGATCCCGAAGCCGGTTCCACCACCGGTATCCGGCGTGGCGTTGTCGGTATGCGCGGACCAGCAGAAGGATTCGACGTACGGCTTGCTCATCGCGATCGCGAAGATTCGATCGATCCAGGCCGCTTGACGTTCGGGCGTCCAGTCCTCGCCCCATCGTCCGGCCCCATCGCCGAGATGCCGGCAGGGCGCTCCCACCGCGGAAAGCAGAACCGACTGCTCGAGGCCGAAGAATCGATCCAGCGTGTCACTGATCGTCATGAGATCTCGGCTTCGAGTTCCCGGCTCGGTTCCTCCGACCACGATTCTCGCACCCACGCTCTCGAAACGAAGTCCCTCGGCTGAGAGTCGTTCCAGGAATTCGAACGGACCGAAGGAACCGGTGAGCTTCGCCCGGGTGTCTCCGAAGAGATCATGGACCTCGATCATGCTTCGAGCGGATCGCTTGTGACGCCGAACCGCAAGGGTGGCGGTTCGAGTGGCATCGACCATCTCGGCCAACGGCCGCTTTCCTCCGCGACACAGATGCATCCCGGCACTGATCTTCCAGAGACTGACATGATTGATGTATCGACCGATGGTCTGATCGAGATAGTCGTAGAGCGGGTCCCGAAGGGTCGCGTAGTCATGACGATAGACCTCGGCCCACGGCGGGAGTGCGCCGGGAGCGAAATCGACCAGGGGTCCGGCGATGATCGGCTTCCCGGAATTCTTGGCCCACTGCACCCAGGCATCCAAGCGGGTGAAATCGAACTTGCCCCGAACCGGCTCGACGTCGGACCAACGGAACGGCACCGTCAGGACGTCGAATTCCTTGAGCGTCGGCGCCATGACCCCGGGATCCGTCCGTGGGCAGATCGTGGTGCCAAGGGTTGCGGGCGACGCGGTTTTTCGTCCGTAACGCCGATGCAGCAGGATCTCGGCATGAGCATCCGCCAGTTCATCGGTGGCGAGGATTCCCAGATCAATGGCATTCGCGGCCAATCGACCTTCCGCCTCGAGGTCGTGGGCCACCAAGGCATCGGTGAAGGCGTGCCGGGCGGTCTCGAAGTGTTCGACCGCATCAGGTGCGAAAGCCGGATCGAACATCAGCCAGTCTTCGCTCTTCTGAATGAAGGTCTTCACCCGATGCCGGGCAAGTTCCAACCCGAGGTCGTACGGCTTCTCTCTCGGGGGCAGCAGGCACGTCTGGAGGATGAGTTCTCCTCCACGGCCCACGTCCACTTGAATCCGCAGCGCGGCGTCGGAAACGTCCTTGGTCCGAATGACGAAGGTTCCGCCGTAAGGGTCGGAGCGAAACCGAATCTCCGCCCGCAGCCGGGTGTCTCCGGGACCGAGCATACGAACCCCGAGCGGAGGCCTNCCCAGTCGGATGCCCGTCCGTTCATCGAGTTGAAAGTGGAATTCCGCCACCGGTTCTCCGAACGTTGAAAACCCTACCTACGGTCTCTGAGAGTGTATCGGCGACCGACAAGCGGGTGCTCCGAACCGCCAAATCTCTCATCGACCCCGTCTTGGTGGACAGGCCATGAATTCACCCCCTCGAGCGGCTCGAGGGTCGTAGAATCAGCCAGATGCCTACCGCCGCCGATCCCGTGTTCGAAACCCACCTTCCCCTGCCCGACCGCCGTCAGGGCAAGGTCCGTGACGTCTACCGCGTTCCGACCGAACTCGGTCCCGATCGAGTGCTGGTGGTCGCCACGGATCGAATCAGCGCCTTCGACGTGGTGATGCCCACCCCGATCCCCGGCAAGGGACGATTGCTCACCGAAACCAGCGTTGGTTGGTTCCATTTCATCCGCGAACTGGAACTGGTCGGTGACCACTTGATCTCCACCGACCCCGCCGACGTCCCCGGCATCTCGGAGAACGACCGGGAGATGCTGGAAGGACGAATGATGCTTTGCCGAGCCGTGGGCGTGACGCCGATCGAATGTGTCGCCCGTGGATACCTGGCCGGCAGTGGTTGGAACGAATACCAGGCCGATGGCACGGTCTGCGACATCGAGTTGCCAGATGGCCTCGAGCGATGCGGCCGACTCCCCCGCAACATCTTCACCCCGGCGACCAAGGCGACGAAGGGGCACGATGAAAACATCGACTTCGCTCGAGCCTGTTCGATCGCGGGCGACGGGCTCATGGAACGACTTCGGGATCTGACCCTCGCGATCTACGATGCCGCATCCGATTACGCCGCAGCCCGAGGGGTGATCCTCGCAGACACGAAATTCGAGTTCGGTCATGCCATCGACTTCGACGGGGAACCGACCGGCGAGCTCCTCATCTGCGACGAGGTCCTCACCCCGGACTCCAGTCGATACTGGCCCGCGGAAGACTACGAATCCGGACGGGAACAGGCGAGTTTCGACAAGCAGTTCGTGCGGAATCACCTGCTCGAACTCGTCGAACGCGGCGAGTGGGACAAGGAGCCACCGGGGCCGGCNCTGCCGGTCGACATCGTGGAACGAACGATGGATCGATACCGGGAAGCCGCACACCGCCTCTTCGGCCAGATGTGAATACCACCGTGTCCCGGCCGACCAGGCTCAGCCAGTACGTCCCGGATTCACTCGCTTGACCAGCGTGCCCAGGGTTCGTTCGGCCTCCACCAGTTTCCGAAGACGTGCCAGACCCCGGTGCTTCCAGTTGTTGATCGTGCTCACCGAGACCCCGAGGCTTCGAGCCGCCTCGACGTAACTCAATCCCTCNCACACGATCAATCGAATCGCGTCACGCTCGTCATCTCCCAGGCGAGACATGGCGCGTTCCAGACTACGCAGGTCGATGTCGGTCGATTCTGCGTCCGAATGATCACTCTGATCGCCGTTCCCCGCGGTGCGNTTCGCTTCCGGCGCAATCTCCANTTCGATGATCTGACGAAGTTTCACCGCCCGGCTGTACCGACGCCGCAGAATGTTCTGCACCGTCCGAAGCATGTATCCGATCGAGATCTCCAGTTCCTCGAGTCGAGAATGCTGAAGCAATCTGGTGAAGGCCTCCTGCACGGCGTCCTCGGCCGTCGCGGCATCCACGGATTTCCGAGCAAACGCGTAGCACCGATCGTAATACCGCTCGAGCAGATCCAGAACGATATCGGCCCGCTGGTTTGCGGATGAATCATGATCCATTCAAAGCCACCTTCCCGGTGCAACGCCCCTGAACATCTGAGACCAGGCCTAGAAATGGCCGTCTCCACCCTGATCTACGCAAGTCCGGGCGAACAGTGACTCAAAAACGCTTCTTTTTCCCCAGTTCCGCCCAAGGCAACGTCAACCTGCCCCGGCTCCGAGAGTTCAGGAAGCCATCCTGCCGGGATTCACTCGAAGCCANGGATCCAGGAGCTCCATCGACATTCGTCGCCGAACCACGGAAGGAGATCGAAGCGTCATTCCGAAAGCAGATGGCATGCAGATCCGCCACCCCGATCTGAATCGAAATACGAGTCGACCGATGCTTCGAGCCGAACCAGGAAGAACCCCGGCCCGAAACGCTCAAACGCGATTCGGACCGGGGCTTGTTCAGAGTGGAATCATCGAAACCGGATGGTCGACTACGGGCAGAAGCCCCAGTTCGACAGGAGGATTCCCAGGTCACCGCCGGAGATCTCTCCGTCGCCGTTGAAATCCTCGGGGCAGTAGTTTTCACATTCGGTGCCGGCCACCGCGAGATACAGACCGAGATCGATCCCGCCGACTTCCCCATCCTGGTTCAGATCACCGAGACAGACACACAATGTGTTGTCTCCAAGATCGATGTAGGGACCGAAGAAGTTGTCGGGCGTGTTCTCACAGACCGTGGTCGAGATCAATGCGGGTCCCTCGCCGGTGGGTCGGGTCCAGAAACCACCGCCGAACTTCGCGTTGTTGTCAGTCACCGAACAACGGAGGAAGTTGAAGAAGGTGTCTTCATCCGGAGTCTCGAAGTAGAGCACTCCGCCGCCGGTACCAGCCCCGTTGTTGGTGAGGGTGCAGTCGATCATGTCGACGAATCCATTGGCCACCTTCAGACCGCCACCGTCATTCACGGCCACGCCGGCGTCGAGGGCACATTCGGCCACCACGGTGGTCGTCCTGAACAGCATCAAATTACCGCCATCGGACTGTGCGAAACCATTGAGGAAGGACGTGTTCCGAATCTCGCCCGCGGATTCGAGCAAGTAGGCATTGCCGCCGAAGGTCGAGCGATTTCCATCAAAGACGCAATCCGTGATCTGCGGATCGCTGTAGATCACCAGCAGGCCGCCACCGCAGAAAGCGGGAAGACCGGGAACCGATGCGGATCCGGTTTCACCACCGGTGATGGTGAATCCCTCGATCTGGGTCCGGAAGGTCTGATTACCCGAGACTTCGATGACCGAAAGGTTGATTCCACTGCCGTCGATCGTGGTGGCCGCGGCCCCGTCGGTCGAGGCGAGGACGAGGTCGCGACCGTCCTCGGGGAAGAANAGCGATTCGTTGTAGGTCCCGGGAGAGACCAGCACCACGCCGCCGTCGGCGACCAGGTCGATNGCACCCTGNATCGTGGCGACGTCGCCNGGNACCGTGATCGCNTCNCAGGAGTCGGGGATCCNNTTNCCGTTCNGATCGNTTTCCAGACCGGATGCGATGTCACAGGTGTCCANNANNCCGTTNCCGTTGCAGTCGGCGGCTGAATCCCATTCGATGATCGANGCGCGGGCNGCGAGTCCCGANACGTCNTTGAAACGACCGAGCTGCGANANGAAGAGATANATCTCCATGCGTCCNTCCGCACCNCCNACGTAGGCCACGTCGTTGGGNTCCNTNCGGCCCCAGTTCACNCCGGTCCATGNNTCNCCCGTCNCCCAGCTCCANCTGCCGAGCGGNTCNACCGCGGGCTGNCGCTGCAGCCCNCCGACCGTGGCCGANGTGGCCTGGGTCGCGAACTGATCGGCGACGAAGNTNNTTTCNCCNTCNTCNGCGAANGTGGCGAGATANCCACCNCGNGANANNGCTTCCANTTCCGCNTCCNCGGCCGTNCGAGGCGTGGTCACCAGTTCGTACCANTGTCCNTTGCCNCCGTCCGCGACTTCCCAGCGAACGGCGGTCGGGCTCGGGGCGATCGACGGATCCGCGATCTCGGCCGAATCTTCAATCGTGTTGCCATTACAG
>NYSW01000044.1 GCA_002683195.1 Phycisphaerae bacterium | reverse complement strand
ACCTGCGACCAGCGACCAGCGACCAACGACCAGCAACCACCGCCAAGAAGGCCCCCGCCAAGAAGATCACCGCCAAGAAGGCCNCCGCCAAGAAGNCCNCCGCCAAGAAGACCACCGCCAAGAAGGCCCCCGCCAAGAAGACCACCGCCAAGAAGGCCCCCGCCAGGAAGACCACCGCCAAGAAGGCCTCCACCAAGAAGGTCGCTGCCGAAGTGGTCGAAGACCTCGTCGAATCGAGCAACCCGACGGTCGAGGATTCGGGCGAAGACCTGACCGCCGATGTGGCGACGACGGCTCCCGAGGGAACCGANTCCGAGTCGGAATCCGCCGGCGACGACGAAAGCACGGGCCCCCGAAAACGACGAAGACGCCGTCGAGGCGGACGAAATCGCCGGGGCGCCAGCGACGGCGAGGGACACTCGGAAGAGACCTCCTCGGATACGGCCGACGAAGCGGAATCCGACGACGTTCAAGCCGGCGAAGGGGACGCTGAAAGTGCTCCGGAAACCACGGCCGAAGATGAATCGACGGACGCGGCTCCGAAGAAGAAGGCCCGGAGCAGACGAGAATGGAAACGGCCTGATCGTGCCGCGATCGAGATCACGCCGACAGGCCCCCGAGCACCGCTCGGATCCCGGCTGATGCTCATCGACGAAGTCCCCGGTGAGTCCTGCCGGATCGCGGTGCTCGAAAAGGGTCGACTCGAAGAACTCTTCGTCGAACGCGCACAGTCCAGCACCGCGGTTGGAAACATCTACAAGGCCCGCGTGGTCAACGTCGAGCGCTCGATCCAGGCCGCCTTCGTCGACTACGGCGAGGGCATGAATGGATTCCTTCACGTCTCCGATCTGCACCCGCGGTACTTCCCCGGCGGCGACAAGACGGAAAAGGTCGGACGCAAGACGCCCCGCCGAGATCGTCCGCCGATTGAAGACGCCCTCAAGAAGGGCCAGGAGATCCTGGTCCAGGTGCTCAAGCAGGGCGTCGGAACCAAGGGCCCGACGGTCACCAGCTACCTCTCGATTCCCGGCCGCCTCATGGTGATGATGCCGGGAATGGACCGAGTCGGCGTCAGCCGAAAGGTCGACGACGAGCAGCGGGACCGGATGCGGAAGATCCTCGATCAGTTGGATCTTCCCGAAGGTTTCGGGTTCATTCTTCGAACCGCCGGATACGACAAGACCAAGGCCGAACTCAAGCGCGACGTTTCCTACCTCAAGCGACTCTGGAATCAGCTCGAAAAGCGGATGGACCGGGTGGGCGCGCCAAGCGAGCTCTACACCGAGGGAGATCTGATCGTCCGAACCATTCGAGACGTCGTGGACGACTCCGTCGGCTCGATCGTGATCAACAGTGACAGCGGATTCGAACGAGCCTCGACCTACCTCGACGTGATCGCACCGAACAGCAGCCCCACCGTCCGGCACTATGCCGACCCCGTGCCTCTGTTCGACTCCTTCGGGGTCGAATCCCAGATCGAACTGATCCACGCCCGCGAGGTTCCGCTGAGATCAGGCGGCGCTCTGGTGATCGATCAGACGGAAGCCATGGTGGCGATCGACGTCAACTCCGGCCGCAGCCGGGGCGCCAAGGATGCCGAAGCCAATGCGGTGTCGACCAACCGGGAAGCGGTCGATGAGATCGCACGACAGCTCCGATTGCGAGATCAGGGCGGCCTCGTCGTCTGTGACCTCATCGACATGCGATTCGCCCGCAACCGCAAGGAACTCGAGGAACGACTCGCCGACAACCTCGGCCGGGATCGAGCCAGAACCACCTTCCTTCCGATCAGTGAATTCGGTCTGGTCGAAATGACCCGGCAACGAATCCGTCCGAGCATCAGGAGTCAGTACTTCTCACCCTGCAATTCCTGCAACGGGCTCGGCGAGATTCGCAATGCGGATTCGGTTGCGGCGGATGCCGTCCGCCGAGCCGCGAGACTGCTGGCCAACGAGAGGATCGCCCGAATCGAACTCGTCTGCGGGGCACGGATCGCCAGTGCGCTGCTGGCCGCACATCGGCGCCGGATCGATGCCCTCGAACGCTCCAGTGGCGGTCAGGTGGACATCCGAATCTCCGATCAGATTCCGGGGGACCGCTTCGACGTCTACGCCTATGACGACCGCAATGCGGATCTTGACCTCAGCCGTCTTCCAAGGCTCACGATGCCGGACGTCGACTCGCTTCCGGTCGAGATTCTCGAGTCGGATACCGAGGCCCACGCGGATCAACCAGCCTCCGAAGGCGGCGGTGGCCGACGCAGACGTCGTAGGCGACGCAAGCCGGAGCCGGCCGACGTGGTCGCGATCGCCCTCGCCGGTGGCTTCGATGACGAAGCTGAAGAAGGCGACGACGAGATCCTCGACGGAACCAACGAAGAAGCCGTCGGTACCGAAACCGAGCGCGAGACCGGCGAAAAATCCGATTCCGAGGAAGACGGTGGTGAGGGTCGGAAACGACGTCGACGCCGACGTCGACGTCGCGGCCGAGGACGCGGTGGCGAAGGCGAGGACACGGCGGAAGCGCTGCCAGTCCCGACCGAACCGATCAGGGTTCATGCCCTGGCCAAGGAACTCGGTATCAAGAGCCGCGACATTCTCGATGCGGTCGCGGAGAAACTCGAGGATCTCGAGNTGAAGGGATACCAGTCCTCGATTCCTGCAGATCGCATTCTGGAAGTCCGAGCCTTCTTCTCTCCGCCGGCCCAGGAATCCGAAGTGGTTTCCGAAGCCGCGGAAACCGTGACCGACCGCGATGCCGAGGCCGGCGAGACGGCCACCGAATCAGGGCCACACGATGCCGAGGCATCCGACGAGGTCGACGAAGACGGAGTCCCCCGCAAGAAGCGACGTCGTCGACGTCGAGGCGGACGACGCCGACGCGGCCGAGGCGGCGACGGTGAGGGTGACGGCGAAGGCGAAGGCGAAAGCGGCGGCAATGGCGAAGGCCAGGCCGGCGGCGAAGTCAATGCCCGTCAACCCAGAGAAGACCGTGACCGACGCGANCGGTCGGAANAAAAGCCCCGATCCGAATCGACTCCCGAGAAGACCGAATCGAACAAGGCGGAACGCTCGGAGGTGGCCGTGGTGGAAACTGAAAAGCCGGCGGTTCCCAAGCCCCGTGTTCGACGTTCCCTCTATGGCGGCCGGTTCCAGCGGGTGGGGTCCACCCCACCGTCGGCCGGTGATCGAGAGGTCCGTTGAATCCTGGGATTTCAGGCATGAACGACCACTCGTGCTCGTCGGCTCGCCGTCTCATCGTTCTTGGATCGACCGGATCCATAGGTGTCGGCGTGCTGGACGTGGTCGCTCACCTCGACGGCGCGGAGGAGCCAGGCCCACGATTTCAGGTCGTGGGACTGGCTGCGGGTACGCGGGGCGTTGAACTCGAGCGGCAGGCAGCCCGCTTCAACGTCGACGCCGTGGCCCTCGCCGATCCGGGCGCTGCCGGGGCGATCAATTCGGACCGACGGCTTCACGTCGGCCCGAATGCCGCCCTTGAGATCGTGCAGGAAACCGCCCGCCCCGGAGACCTCGTGATCGCCGCGATGGTCGGTGCTGCAGGTATTCCAGCGGTACTGGCGGCGATCGAGATCGGCTGCGACATCGCGCTCGCGAACAAGGAGACTCTGGTGGCCGCAGGTTCGGTGGTCACCACGGCCGCCGCCCGACGTGGTGTGTCGATTCTTCCCATCGACAGCGAACATGCCGCCGTGCACCAGTGCCTTCGTTCCGGCCGGACGCCCTCCGAAATATCGAAGATCGTGCTCACCGCCTCCGGCGGCCCCTTCCGGACCTGGCCGATCGAGCGGATCCGGAACGCAACGGTGACCGAAGCCCTGGCGCATCCCACCTGGACCATGGGTCGGAAGGTGACGATCGATTCCGCCTCGATGATGAACAAGGGGCTCGAGCTGATCGAGGCCCACTGGCTCTTCGAGGTGGATGCGGATCGACTCGACGCCATCGTGCACCCCCAGTCGATCGTCCACTCGTTCGTCGAATTCACGGATGGCTCCTCCATCGGGCAACTGTCCCCTCCCGACATGAGGATGCCCATCCAGTACGCGATGTGCCATCCGACGCGGGTCGCAGGCTGTGCTCCCCACCTGGACTTCGCAAGCCTCCGCGAACTGGCCTTCGAGCCGATAGACCACGATCGTTTTCCCGCGGTGGGCCTCGCCCTCGCGGCCATCCGAGCCGGCGGTACCTCCGGAGCGATTCTCAACGCTGCGAACGAGACGGCGGTGGAGGCTTTTCTGAATGACGAAATCCCCTTCGGCAGAATTTCCTCTCTCGTGGAATCGGCGTTGGCGGAGATTGACCCGGTGACCGCGGATTCACTCGAGATCGTCCTGGATGCGGACCAACGGGCCAGAGCCCTCGTGCACGAAAAAGTCCGCTCGCCGGTCGCCGGCTCCTGAGCGAAACTCTGAATTCCCCTCGTCCCGGGGGGCTATCCTTCTCGTACCGACGCACCGTGCGTCGCCAGGCCGGAAGATCCGGCATCCTTCCTGCAATCGACTTCGGAGTCCCACCGCGTGGACATCCTCGGCACCGGCAGCAACATCCTGCTCATCATTCTCGGTTTCGGGCTTCTGATCGCCCTTCATGAACTGGGACACTTCATCGCCGCCCGCTGGGCGGGTATTCGCGCCGATGGATTCGCCATTGGAATGGGCCCCGTGGTCGCGAGTTTTCGCAAAGGCGTGGGCTTCCGTTTCGGATCCTGCGACGAAGTCGTCAAGAAGAAGACGGGCAAGCTCCCGATCCAGTTCTCCGACCAGGAGCTGAAGGAAGCCGGTCTCGGCGAAACGGAATACTCGCTTCGACTCCTGCCGATCGGCGGCTACGTGAAGATGCTGGGGCAGGAGGATGGGAATCCCAACGCCACCAGCGAAGATCCGCGAAGCTATGGCAAGACCCCGGTCGGCCGCCGCATGGTGGTGGTCAGTGCGGGAGTGATCATGAATCTGATCACCGCGGTCATCATGTTCGTCATCGCCTTCATGGTCGGCGTTCGATTCGAGGCGCCGGTGGTCGGCATGATCGCGCCGGGATCGCCGGCCGCCCTCGCGNTTCCCGTCCGCACCGGCGAGGACGCCGATCCGACGGGAACCACGGCCGGATTGCTGCCGGGGGACCGGATCGTCCGCATCGACGGCGCACCGACTCTCACCTTCTCCGACGTCATGATCGAATCCGCGATGAGCGTCCCTGGCCGACCCCTGCGGATGGAGATCGTTCGANAAGGCGTCGAGCAGCCTCTCCGCTTCGACATCGAGCCCGAGTTTGAAGCCGCAGCCAACATGCGGCTGATCGGCGTCGCCCCCGCCGCGAGCACCACGCTGGGGACCGATCCGCAATTGATCCCCTACCTCGGCGATGTCATTGGAGACGCCCAGGCGGAATCAATCCTCGGGTACCGACTGGCGGCCGTCAGCGGCTCTCCGATCGGCAGCTGGGATGAATTCGATCGCCTGATCGATGCCGCGGACGGCAAGAATCTTCCGGTGACCTTTGAATCGGTGGCCTCCGGCGACAACGCCAAGTCGGCGTCGATCGAACTTTCCATCGCCGCCCGTCCTCGACTCGAACTCATTCCGGATTCCAACAGCGAGTTCGGTCCGGAATCCGGTCTCGTCGGCCTGGTGCCGCTGGTTCGCATCGATGACGTTCCGGCCGGGAGTCGCAACGGCGACATCTTCCGACGGGGTGACCTCGTGATGCGGGTCGCGGANCTGACCGCCCCCCGAATGAATGAATTCCGGGCCGCGATCAAGGCGCGTCCGGGTGAAGATCTGCCCCTCGTTCTTCAAAGAGATGGCCGCACGATCGACGTGATGGCGAAGGTGGACAGCGACGGCATGATCGGCGTCCTCCCGGGCTACGCCCTTGATCTCCCGAAGACCGCCCGGCCGATCGATTCCATCGAAGATGCCGCCACGCCGATCGGCCCCCTCCGGCTGTTGCCCGGAACCCGAATCAACGAGATCGGTGGCCGCGCGATCGAAAATTGGGACGGCCTGCGGGCCGCGTTGCTNGCCGTGACCGCCGACAGCGCCGCACAGGGTCTGGACGCGGAAGTCACACTCTCCTACACCCTCCCGCTGGCGGAAGCCGCCACCACGGCGGCCACCATCACGCTGGATGCAAAGGAAGTCGCGGCACTCCATGCCCTGGGCTGGACCTCGCCTCTGCCGTCCAACTGGTTCGAACCGCTTCAAACCACCCTTTCCGCCGACGGCGATCCGCTGAAGGCCGCCGCCATGGGTTTCCGACAGACCTGGAAGATGGTGGTACTCACCTATCTCACCATCGATCGACTGGTCAGCGGCTCGGTGAGCGTGAAACAACTCCATGGCCCGGTCGGCATCGTCCACATCGGAACCAAGGTGGCGGACCGTGGAATGATGTACCTGCTGTTCTTCCTCGCGATGATCAGCGTCAATCTGGCGGTGCTCAACTTCCTGCCTCTTCCGATCGTCGATGGCGGGCTCTTCCTGTTTCTCATNTACGAGAAGTTCCGAGGGAGACCACCGTCGATCGCTTTTCAGAATGCCGCGGCCCTCATCGGTCTCGCCCTGATCGGCACCCTCTTCGTGGTGACCTTCTTCAACGACGTGATGAGGCTCACCGGTGGTGGNTGACACTCTGAATCGATCGGTCGTCCTGATCACCGGTGCCGGCGGCGGCATCGGTCGGGCCACCTCGCAGCGACTTGCCGCCCGGGGTCATGCCGTGGCGCTCCTCGGCCGGACCGTCGCGTCCCTCGANGCGACGGCGGAATCCCTTCCCGCCGACGTTCCCGCCCTGCTCCTTGAAGTCGATCTCTCCGATGCCGATTCCTGTGTCGACGCGATCCAGGCGATCAAAGCGAGATTCGGACGGCTGGACGCGATCGTCAACAACGCCGGTGTCGCTCCCCAGGTTCCGATCCAGGACACCGATGCCCGCCTCGTCCGAGAGACCATCGATGCCAACCTCGTCGGACCCATCGTGCTGGTCTCGCAGGCCTGGCCGCTCCTGGTCAACGCCCGCGGCTGCGTGGTGAACGTCTCNTCGATGGCGTCGATCGATCCGTTTCGAGGCTTCACCGCCTATGCCGCCAGCAAGTCCGGCCTGGACTCGCTCACTCGTTCAATCATGGCCGAGGCGGATGAGACGGGCATCCGCGCCTTCACGCTCAACCCGGGGATCGTGGAGACCCCATTGCTCCGCCAGCTCTTCGACGAGTCGATCGTCCCGAGAGGGGCGGCCATGGATCCAGCCGATGTCGCCGAAGAGATTCTGGCCTGCATCGATGGCCTTCGAGACGAGCGGATCGGGCGCCCCCATCCCTTGCTCCCGAGTGATCACGGACAATGACCCTGCCGGGCCCTTCGGGTTCGAAAGGCATTTCTGTGCGATCCCGAAGTCCTGAATGCTGGAGCTCCAGGAATCCGGGACTTGGATCGAGGAAGATCGAGCACATCGCCCGCACGGGCGAAGCCCATCATCGACGGCGACGAAGCGCTCGCTCGATGTCTCTCTGGGCCTCTTTCGCCGCGATGTCCTGACGTTTGTCCGCCTTCTTCCGGCCTTCCGCCACACCGATCAGAAGTTTCGCTCGGCCTTCCTTGAAGTAGATCTTCAAGGGAACCAGTGTCGAGCCTTCGGCATCCTGAGCCTTGGCCAATTCTCGGATCTCTTTTCGGTGGGCGAGGAGTGGCCGTACTCGCAGAGGCTCGTGCTGCCGATGAGGTCCCGCCGGCGAGTATTCAGCCACATGGACCCCGTGCAGCCCGAGTCGGAGGGGATCGAGGTCAGCTCGGACCCACCCCTCCGCGAGGCTGGCTCGGCCGTCACGAATGGACTTGACCTCCGTGCCTAACAACCGAATTCCGCACTCGAGGGTGTCACCGATGAGGTAATCGTGTCGGGCCCGGCGGTTTTCAATGACCACAGCGTCCGGATCGGTCTTTTTTCGCCCTTTAGCCATGAAGAACGTCACATTAGGGCCAGCAGCAGCCTTAGGCAAGGGACCTGGTCGATGCGAATCGGCCCTTACAGGTTCCGAGAATGACCAAGGACTCCGGACTCTAGATCTGAATTTCACGTCTGTTTCCGGAACCGTGCACTTGTTCCGCACTCAAATAGAGAGACAATGATAGATCAGAGCAGGACTCCATCCCTCACGACATCAGGAAGACCAGATGACCCTCAAGCACACCGCGATCATGGCAGCAGTGCTGGCAGTGCCCGGCTTATGTGCAGCGTCCGCCAAGGACCGCACCCCGGACATGGATCGAACCGTTCCCGCGATCAAGAACATGGAAGAAGTGTTCTCGGGCAAGGTTCGATTCCAGCAGCAGAACCCCGGCACCAAGTTCAGGGAGAACCACGGACGCATCGAGCGCGTGTTCGGGCCCGCGTTCGGTGGCGGTGCGAACCCGGTCGATGCGGCCACCAATTTCGTGGCCGATCATGCTCGCGATCTCTGGGGCCTCGATGCCGAGCAGTACCTGCCCATCGGCCCCTGGGCCGGCGGAACCCACGTACTGCCCCTGATGACCGACCAGATCACCGAGCAGGCGAAGTTCATGCTCGTCGGATTCATCCCCCACATCGACGGCGTGCCGGTCTACGACTCGGCGCTTCGCGTGCTGGTTCGCAATGAACCAGGCTTCCCCGTCGTCCTCGCCTCCGCGCAGGTTCCCGACGTGGCCGGCTTCCGAGTCGCCGGTGGTGCCGCACCGCTCGCGATGAACGAGGCCGCCATCACCGCCCAAGCCCTGCCCGCCTTCGCCGAAGCCGAGATCTCCGGCATTCGCCCCGTGGTCTTCGCCGGTGTCAACGGTGAGACCCAGGCCCCGCGGCTTGCCGCAGAGTTCATCCTGGATGGCACCGACCTCCTCGGTGAGCGAATGAAGTACCGGTACCTGACCAATCCCGCGACCGGNGAGATCTTCCANGAAGAGAATCAGATCCACCACGCCGACGTGGAGGTTCAGATCCTCGCCAACAAGACCAACGCCTTCTCGATGGAGTGCGGGCTCGAGAGTTCCTCGCCCCTGCCCCACGCTCGCGTGACCGTCGGAGGCACCGTGTACATCGCCGATGACAACGGATTCGTGACCATTCCGAATTCCGGATCCGGCAGCGTTTCCGTCACGGCCGAAGCACGAACCCAGTGGTTCAACGTCGACAACGGCAGCGGTGACGTGAGCGGAACCTTCGGCAGCGGGTCTTCCGGCACGCTGACCCTCAACAACGGCAACTCGAACGACCAGCAGCGAGCCTGGGCCAACACGGCGTACTTCGCCGAAGAGGTGCGGAACTTCACCCTCGCCTACAACTCGAGTTACCCGACGATCGCGACCCAGCAGAACTTCACGGTGAACACTGGTGTCTCCGGAACCTGCAACGCCTANTACGANGGCGGTTCGATCAACTTCTACAACGCCGGTGGCAGCTGTGCCAACACCGCGTTCGACGTGATCATCCACCACGAATACGGCCATCACCTGGTCAACGTGGCCGGGTCCGGCCAGAGCGAATACGGCGAAGGTGCCGGTGACTGCTTCGGCGTCCTGATCACGGGCGACAGCCGCCTTGCGGTCGGCTTCTACCAGAACCAGTGTTCCTCCGGCATCCGCAACGCGAACAACAACTGCGACTACTCGGGCAGCGGATGTTCCAGCTGCGGCAGCGCCATCCACACCTGCGGCCAGCTCCTCTCCGGAATGGTCTGGGAGGTCCGAGAGAAGCTCATCAGTTCTGGCAAGCCGGTCAGCGTGATTGAAGACATCTTCGTCAACTCGGTGCCGCTTCACAACGGCACGTCGATCAACGACAACATCGTGATCGACTGGCTGACCCTCGACGACGACAACGGCAACATCAACGACGGCACCCCGAACTACGCCCAGATCAATGCCGGCTGCACCATCAAGGGCCTCCCCGGTCCGGAGATCGACTTCATCTCCTTCTCCTTCCCGGACGGCACTCCCTCGCTGGTCGACCCGGCCAGCGGCGCCACGTTCTCGGTCGACGTCAGCGCCATTTCCGCCAGCCCGGTTCCGGGCTCCGGACGCCTCACCTACCGAACCGACGGTGGTACCTGGAACACCGTCAACATGACCGAGGGTTCGACGAACTCCTACACCGCGACCCTCCCGGCAGCGGAATGCGAGTCAATCGTCGAGTACTACGTCTCCGCTTCGGTCCTCGGTGGCGACGTCTACTCCAACCCTGCTGACGCACCCGCCACGAGTTACTCGGCCATTGGTGCGACCGATCAGATCATCACCTACGACAACGACTTCGAAACCCAGGGCCTTGGATGGTCCGTGACCAACGATCCGACGCTCACCGCCGGAGCCTGGGAACGAGCCAACCCCGCCGGCACGCGGACTCGCGGCGAAGCGGACCCCGCCTACTCCGGCAACTTCTGCTGGGTGACCGAAAACGGTTCCGGCAACTTCGACATCGATGGTGGCTGCACCTACCTGGTGTCACCGTCACTGGACGCCTCGGCACCCGGAAGCACGATCAGCTACGCCCGATGGTGGAGCAACGACGGAGACGGCGGCGGCGCCGACCCCCTCAACGAGATCTTCTACGTCTCCATCTCGGACGACGGTGGCGCCACCTGGGTATCCCTCGAAACGGTCGGACCGGTCGCTCAAAGCACCGGCGGATGGTTCCCCGTGAGCTTCCTGGTGTCGGACTACGTGGGTAACTCCACCAACGTCCGAGTCCGCTTCGAGGCCTGTGACCTCGGAACCGGATCCGTCTCGGAAGCTGGAATCGACGCCTTCCGTCTCGAAGCCATCGAATGCAACGAGGCCCCCGAACTCCTCGGCGACCTCAACGACGACTGCGTCGTCGACGGCGGCGACCTGGGCATCCTCGTCTCCCAGTGGGGCGAAAGCGGAGTCTCCGGAGACCTCGACGGCGACCTGGTCGTCGGCGGCGGCGACCTGGGGCTCATCCTCAGCAACTTCGGGGCGACCTGCCCCTGATCGCGGTTCCACATCGCGAACAACAGAACTCCGCGGGGGGTGCCATCACGGCAACCCCCGCGGTTTTTTTCAAGGCTGACCCGACCGGGAAGGGCCCCGCGGATCAGACACCCCGGGTGGTCGGTTCCCAGATGAACTTGTGAAGCTGCAACTGCATGCGAACCTGAAGCGCATCAGCCAGAATCCACTCGGCAAGTCGCCGGGGATGGATGCCCGGCGCACCGGCGATCTCCAGCCCCGTCGCTTGAGCGAAGACGGGACTGAACAGGACACTCGCCACTCGGTCCTGCAGGCCGTGGGTTCGGAGCATGTCCCGGGACCATTCGTAGTCGCCTCGATCACCAATCACGAATTTCACTTCGTGGTGCGGTCGAAGATGTTCGATGTTCGACGGGAGATTTCGGTCGCACTCGCCACTGGAGGGTGGCTTGAAGTCCATGATGACGATGGTTCGAGGGTCACAGGCCGCGATGTCGCAGGCGCCGGAGGTTTCGATCATCACGGTCCGCCCCGCGTCGAGCAGCCTCCGCTCCAGGAGGTGAACCTTCTTCTGAAGCAGTGGCTCTCCTCCCGTCAGTTCGATCAAGGGGCAGTCGATCCCGAGCACTTCCTCGAGGATGCCCTCGATCGAGCGACGACTTCCTTCCCGAAAGGCGTATTCGGTATCACACCAGGTACAACGGAGATGACATCCGGCGAGCCGGATGAAGATGCAAGGCTCCCCCGCCCGGCTGGACTCACCCTGAATCGAGTGAAAGATCTCGTTGAGCCTCAGAACATCGGTTTTCGTCGAGTCCGGACCGGGGGCCATATCCGGGCTCCCGGAGGTGGAGGCGACTTCATTGCTTGAGGTTTCTTGAGGAGGAATGCCTTCGGTCATGGGCTCCATCCTAGGGCGTCTTCGAGTTCGGCTCGACACCGGCCGGAGGAGATGTATACTTCTCGATCTCCCGTGTTCACCCACGGGGCCATCGCCCAGGTGGCGGAATTGGCAGACGCGCCAGCTTGAGGTGCTGGTGGGAGTAAAATCCCGTGGAGGTTCGAGTCCTCTTCTGGGCATTCAAGACCCCGCTCTTTCNAAAAGGGCGGGGTCTTTTCATACCGACTCCGAATCGCCGCCCGCGACCATGCTCGAGACTCGACGTCACGAACTCCAAGCTGCGGCCTGGGGCATGGAACCACACGTTGATTTCCTGATCCCCGCGCGAGGTCGAAAAAGCGAAGAATCCGCAGATCGTCCCCCGACCCCGGAGACTTCGGTCTCGGCCCGCGCGTCGCCTTTTGAAAAAGCACCAGACAGGAGTGCGAATCCAGAGCGTCGCACGGAGAAGCATCAACTGAAATCGGGTCGGGATCCATCCCGCCGAAACGGGAATCCCGGATTCACCAGACCCAGCCCTCGATCATCGCCTCGGCGGGCGGTGGTCCCTGCCAGGGGTCGAGGGTCAGAAGAACGGCATCGAGATCATCTCCGCCCTCGTCCGCGACACAGCGAGCGGCGACGTCCGAATCCAGATCCAGTCCCCAGTCCCCCCGCATCTTCGCAACGATCTCCATTCGGCGCTGGCGAGGCGGCTCTCCGGTGCCCTTGTATCCGCGGGCGGAATCACCACCTCGCTTCAAGACCGAAGCCGGGCATCCTTCAGCGACCACGACCGAACTTCCAAACGGACCGGCCATCGGCTCGATCCGAACTCCTGCCCGCAGCAGCGGCTCCAGCAGTTCGACCATCGCGGTCCAGGTCTGCTTGAAGACCCGGAGATTCATCGACGCCAGCGGGGTGCTGGCCGCGCGGTCCGCCACCCGGCGAGGCTCTTTGCGACTGACCTTCCGAACCGCTCGACGCCAGTCACGAGGATCGTTGAAGGAAGCCATCCAGGCCACCGATGCCTCCCAGTCGGGGTCGACTCCGCACGCCTCGAGCGTCGGGAGCGGAATTCCGAACGGGGCGTCGATCAACCAGCGATGGTTGTGACCATCGTTCTCCGAAAGACCCTCGAGAATCATCCGACGAAGTCCCGGGCGATCCAACCGCCGAAGATCCGTCAACGGTTCCCCGGGGAAGCGGGTGGCGATTCGAATTCCGGAGCCACCACTGGCGGCGCCGGAAAAATCGACTCCGTGCCGGATCAGGGCCTCGCCCTCGGTTCGGTCGAAAACGTGCTGGGTTCTGGAAGTCATCATGGCTGGGCCGCAGCAAACGCGGAAGGTCTCAATTCAATCGCCCACACTTGTTCGCATTCACGCCACACGGGCAGCAGCCGCCGGCGCCGGGCATCGGGGGAGGCATCGAGGGAGGCATCGCCGCCGGAGCGGCCACGCCGGTTCCAACCCCGAAGACGCTGTGACGCCGCCGAAAGGTGCGGCCAAGCCCGGAAGGATCCTCGACCGGGGCATCGGCCTCGGCCATGGGTCGAAGGAGGGTGACGATCTCGCCGTCTTCGGTGCTTTCATACTCATACAAGGGCATCTGTCGAATCCTCGGTCGAAGGAACGAAACTCAACGGCGGGTGCGACGTCCGTACTTTTTCTTGCCGGTGAGTTGTTTGGTTTTCGCCTTGGGACCAGTGCTCGTGGTCGGGGTCGAGTCCTTGGCGGCCCGGCGGAGCGAGCCGAGCTCCCCGGGAGTGAGTTCCCGCCATTCACCGACCGCCAGCCCCTTCAACTTCAAGGGACCCATCTGAACGCGACGCAACTTGCGGACGGAATGACCCACCTGATCCATGACTCGACGAATCTGACGGTTTCGGCCTTCTCGCAACGCCACGTAGAGCCGCGTTCGTTCACGATCACGTTTGAGAATGACGAGGTCACTCTCCGCCGTCCGAGTGGCTTCGCCGGTGCGTCGGTCGACGAGGTAGAGACCCCGCCGCACCTTGTCGAGGGTTTCTTCGTCGAGCCTCCCGCGAACCGTGACGTCGTAGCCCTTGTGCACACCGAAACTGGGATGCGTCAGGCGGTTGGCAAGATCACCATCATCGGTGAGCAGCAGGAGTCCCGAGCTCTCGAGGTCGAGTCGGCCCACGGAGAAGAGACGAGAACCGGAGGGGTGTTGCACCAGGTCCAACGCGAGCTTTCGGCCCTGCGGGTCGCTCGAAGTGCAGACGAAGCCTCGCGGCTTGAAGAGCATGATGTAGTGATTACGGCGTCGTTTTTCGACCCGTCGCCCGCTCACCCGGATGTCATCCTCCTCCGGATCGACGAAACACGGGAGGCCGTCGACGATCTTGCCGTTGACGGTGACCGCCCCTTCCTCCACCAAGGCTTCGCTCGCTCGCCGAGAAGCGACTCCAGCATCAGCCAGCACCCGCTGGATCCGAATGCGGGTGCGTTCTGACGATTTCCTTCCTTGTGGGGGGGTTGCCATTCCGGTCATCCTACAGGACCGAGCCTCTCGGAACGCCCTTCCTCGGATTAGAGTCTTTCATCATGCTGAAAGCGATCCGCCAAGCCATTGAATGGACCCGCCTCGCGGTCACCCAGCCCATTGGGCAGCTGACTGCCATGCAGCGGACGCTCCGGCGCTGGTTCGAGGTGCTCCGCTACTGCATTCGACACCTTGGAGAGGATCAGGCCCCCGTTCTGGCTGCCGCACTGGCGTTTCGGGTTCTTTTCGGCCTGGTTCCCATGCTGGTCGTCATCACGGTGGTCAGCCGAAGCGTGCTGCAGGACCGTTTTCCCGGATTCGTCCGATCCATCATCGAGCGACTCGGCCTCGGCTCGGTCCGCCTCGCCGCGGATACATCGGGCAAGGTCTCGGATCTGGGCAGCTGGATGGAACAGTTGGTCGCGGGCGCCAGCCATGTGAATCTCGCCGCCCTCGGCTGGGTCGGGTTTGCGGTGGTGACCTACAGCGCTCTCTGGGTCCTGGTCACCATCGAAGACGGCTTCAATCGAATCTACCGGGCTCCGGCCGGGCGATCCTGGCTCAAACGGCTCATGATTTATTGGTTCCTGCTGACGTTCCCGGCTGCCCTCGGCGGTGTTCTTCCCTACCTGACCGGCGGCGTCGCCTCACTGAAGTCACAGCTCCCCGACTGGTCGTGGCTCACCACGGTGGTCGATCTCGGCGCCGGGATGGCTTTTGCCTGGCTGCTGCTGCTCATGGCCTATCTGTGGGTCCCGAACACCCGGGTGGAATTCAAGCCCGCCCTGGTCGGATCCCTCGTGGCTGCGATTCTGATTGAAGGAGCGAAGAATCTGCTCGGGGTGTACACGACCCACGCCTTGACCTTGAATCAACTCTACGGGTCACTCGGGCTCATCCCACTGTTCATGTTCTGGATGTATCTGATGTGGCTCTTCGTGCTTTTCGGGCTCGAGGTCTCGGTCATCATTCAGACCCTTCGCGGCCGCGGCGTGGAGGTCCTGGTCTCCCGCGCCAGAGAATCACGCTTGGTGGATCCCAGCGTGGCGATCCAATTGGTTCGTCGAGTCGCCACCGAATTCGAGATCGGCCAGCCGATCAGCATCCGCGAGCTCTCCGGCGATCTCGCCCTCGATACCAACCTGCTCCACCGACTGGTTGATGGACTGGATCAGAGTGGTGTCCTTCGCCGCCTCGACTCACCCGACGAGATCACGCTGGCCCGCCCGGCTCATCTCATCGATCTGGACGAGGTCCTCAACGTCGGCTTTGAACTCGCAGATGATCCGGCCATGGGTACCGATCCGATCCAGACAAGGCTCCGGGACGCCCAGAGAGCCGCTCTGGTGAGCCTCAATCTCGCCGACTCCGACCCGGAGTCGACGCCACCCGACCCACCCTCGACGGCCACCAGCCCCTGATTCCGGCCACGAAAAGTCTCCCTTTCCTCGATTCTCACGCCGATGGACCATCCGGTCCGATTCGAAAGAAATGGAAGGTGGGGCCCTTCTCCCTTCCAGAGCGTGGTGGTGACCACCTCCCTGTCCCTCTTCAGTGATGTCTCGGTGGATCCGAGTCGAAGATGGATCCACGATCGGTCGGAGACCATCATGAAGCCACTGGACGCCAAGCAACCCAACGCAGAGGATGCCGACACCGAGAACCCGACCCCGGGTCTCGGTGGGATCTGGTCCTCGATCGGGCCGGGACGAGATCCCGATGCCGCCCCGGACGGTCCCCCGACCATTCGACCCAACGAACTCAACGCCCCGATTCCATCGTCCACCGAGAAGGACTTCAGCCCCGTGAACCACGCCTCCGACGACGGCAAGACCAACGCCCCCACGAACTCCGACCCGATCACCGACGTGGAAACCGGGATCCGGGAAGAACTCCGGGTTGGCGTTCGCATGATCAAGGCACTGGATGCGCAATTGAAGCGAGCAGAGACGCTCATTCGACTTCAAGAAGAGACCTCGCGCAAGGCCGAAGCGACCACCCGAATCCTGACCCAACAGATCGATGGTTCGGGAGATCGCACTCCCTTGAACTCCAATCCCGATGGCTCGACCATCCAGCGGGAGACCGACCACGCGATCGAGCGAATCTCCAGCGTGACGGAGCAGGCGGTTCGGGGGCTGCATGATCGGTTGGAACGCTTCGTGTCCCTTGACACTCGACTCGACGAGTTCGATGCCGCCCTGTCGACGATCGAGCGCCGGATCGATCGAGTCGGCGCCCGCACGACGNCAACTCCCCCCCGGCCTGTCGATCTCCAGAGCCGCTCCCTCTCCGTCGGAGGAATGAGTCTCGACATCGAGCCGTCGCTTCCAGATCCGCCGATGCCGACGACCAGTGAAGAACCACGGCTCGAGCACCCGCTGCTCTCGGTCCACCTTCTGGTCGAGCGGGCCGATGAGGTGCGGCGAGAACTACGAGCCGACCTCGAGGCCATCTGCACGGCGAGCGCGACGTTGGCGGAGATCGTGGACCACGCGACGCAGACCGAATCAAACCTTCGGGAGACCGTGGATTCGGCGAACGCCGGATCTCAGCCGAGCCCGGATGGCGAATGGGCCGTCGCGTCCATTCTTCGACGGCTCGCGGACGAGATCGACGTGGAGTCCGCCGCCGGCGGAAGAACCCCCGCAACCTCGCCTCGCAAGGCGGGCGGGATCGATGTGGAACGACCGGTGATTCTCGAACTCGACCCGGACGGCGTCGCCGGATCCGACACCACGCCGATCNCCGCGAAGGAATCGATCAACGGCTGAGATTCGGAGCGGTCAATGTTCTTCAAGGTCGCCCAGAGTCGCGTCAGCCACCGGAATCGAGGCGGCAGCCCGCTCAGCACGAATCCACACCTGCTGCAAGTGGTCGAGGTCTCCGAAGATCCGTTCNAACTCGAGGACCTCGGTATTCCTGGTTCGAGTCGCCCGAATTTCGNAATCTCCGGATTCGGCGCTGCCCTCCATCAACCCGCTTCCGAGACTCGTATTCGAACCTTCCGGTCGGAGTCCGTTGGCGAGATCGAGGTATCGACGCAGTTCCTTGGGACGGTTCCGAGCAAGCCAGCTGCAGAGCGCAGCGCTGGTCGCGTAGTACGCGTTTGACCGCCGACCTTCCCGGGGAAATCGAGGGCGGGACACAAGATCATGCAGGTCCGTCTGAGCACCCGCGGCCAGAAGTTGCCTGAATTCACCGGTTCTCGCGTTGAGCGGCCGGAGTGGCCCGAATCGTTGCGACCACTGAGCCGGCTCGAAACTTCCCGCAAGGCCCTCCAGCAACCAGTCGGACTGCTTGCTGTCCGCCGGAGCGATCTCGCGGTCATGAAGCAACATGTGGGCCGCTTCGTGAACCACCACCGCCGCGTTCGCCTTGGTCACGAATGCGTCGAGCACCTCGTGTTCCGAATCATCACCCTCCGGCCCCCGACCGAGTCGATCCCTGGCCCGACGTACGGCCGGATGTTCGGCGGCGTCGTAGTAGACGAGATGAGGCCCCGCGGGAGAGAAATAACCACCGAGCCAGGTCCCATCGACCTGATCCTGACCGCGGGAGAANCGGATGAAATCCTCTCGTCCGGCAAATGCGATCACCAGATGTCGAACCGCCCGTTCGGTGCCGAGCTCGGATGGGTATCCAAGCGCCAACCCGAAATCATCCACCGCATGAGCAGTGCGCTCCAGGAGCTGACCATCCCGAGCCGCCTCGGGCCCCGACAGATCAGTGAGAATCTCGAACCGCCTGGTCCGATGCCGCTGCAGGGCGGGGAAACCGGCCTGGATCTCCGAGATTCTTCGTTCGAGATCCGGATCGGCCGATCCCACCATGCGAATTTCAACCGGGGGTTTCGCCGGAACCTCCTGCGCCGGTTCCTCGATGAATCGAAATCCGCCGGCGACCACCAGAAGCACTAGAAAAGCCGTTCGCATGCCTTGGGGGTCGGTCTTTCCCGGGACCTGATCGATCCCATTCCCCGAATCAAGACCCGCGTTCACGCTCGAGGTTCAAGTGTGCGGGGCGTCGGTCCGATACGTCGCGTGGTGCAACACTCACGGCGAAAATTCCTCCGGGTCATTCCCGGCGTCACGCTGGCCCCTGCCGGCATGCGTCACTGGCGATCTCAAGATCCACCGATGCAACCCGCGAATTGGCGGCCGGCGGAAGTTCCCCGAGTCCCGATCGCCGGGGCCGCGGGGTCGTTCCTGAATGGACACGTCGCCTTGATCGGTGGGTTCACCGATCGACTGGAGGCCACCGCTGCAGTTCAAACACTCGACCCTCGCCGCGGCTGGGCCCCGATCGGAAACGCCCTCCTCGAAGCTCGAGCGGAGCCCCTGGCCATCGCGATCGACGAGCAGCGGCTGCTGGTGATCGGCGGATGGACGGGACGTCTTCCCAAAGAACGGCGATGGCTCGCCTCCGCGGAAATCTGCGATCCGCGTCGCCCCGAGAGACGACGACCAACGCCGCCACCCTTCGACCCGGATTCCACGCTTCAGGGCGCTTCCGCGATTGCAATCGCCGACGGACGGGTGCTTCTGGTGCACCAGCGGCGAGGAACCCTCTTCGATCCGGAGACCGGCACCTGGTCAGTCCCCTTCGAAACGGGCGGGCACCGAATCGGCGCCGCACTCACGACCACCGGATCGGATCCCGAAACCACTGAGATCATCGATCGGATCGTCGTCGCCGGCGGACATCGCGACGGCGAGCCGGCGATTGAAACCATCACCGTTCCAAGAGGCGGCGAACCGACCAGCGTCGGCTGGGCCGTGAATTCACTGCCCCTGGTCGCAGATGCCGCCATTTCAGATCTCATCGACGGCGCCATCCATCTCGCCGGAGGCACGATTGAGAATCAAAGCACGAGCCGAACCTGGAGGCTGGATCATCGGCGGCGGACCGTCGAAGCAGGCCCGGAACTTCCGATGGCCGCCGGGGTTTCCCGTGCGACACTGGTTCGCCGCGGCACCCGACTCCTGGTGATCGGCGGCGAAAGTCTCGCCCANGGCACTCCGAAACCAACCTCGAATGGTGCCGTCATCGACGTTCGCAACCAGCGAGTGACGTCACTTCCACCCGGACCGGTTCGCGCCGTTCGTTCGACGGTGATCGCCCGCCCCAAGGATGTGCTCGTCGTCGGCGGTTATCGCTTCGAGTCGAATGCCAGACCGGGTCGCCGGACACGAGTTCTCTCCGCCGCGAATCGACTCGTGCTCCCTCCGATCGTCATCGCCGATTGAACCCAGATTCCCGGGCGAATCATCCGCACGACCATCACCAACCAACCCGCCCGGTCTTGAACCGTGCAGAGATGCCTTGCGTCGTCGCTGATCGAATCGGATCCATGGAGCATGACGCTTTCCACCACCGATCCCACGTACGCCACTCGACCTCGACCGCTCCGCGAGTCTCGCGACTCGGGAGAGTCAATTCCCGACACCACGTTCCGTTTCGGGCCGGACAGCCTGCTGATCCGCCCGGAGGGACCGGGGATCGACGGAAGTCGGGCCTCGCTGCTCGTCGCTTCCATGAGACGAGAGTTCCTGAGCCGCCGAAAGCCGTTCAAACGGGTCCTGATCGATCTTGAGGCGATTCAGGTACCTTCGAGCATGGCCATCGGAATGCTCCTGGAGCTCTCTCGATTGGCCTCCAGCGTGGATGCGACCTGCCATCTGGTGGTCCAACCTCGATTCCGGGAGGTTCTTGGGATGCTGAGGCTGGACGGTCGGTATACGATGGAGAGGAACGCCTCTCGTCTGGACGAACTCCTTCGCTGAAGGAGAGAGACCAAGGGGGGGCACTCCTTGTCTCCGTGAACTCACCCCCTCGACCATGCCTCGCCAGAACCACTCCATCGGACGCTTGATCGGCTCGACCGCGTTGGCCACGACCCTGATTCTGGGGACGCTTGCCTCCAGTGGCTGCTATCGCCGGGTCGTGGGCGCCAAGAACGCCCCCGGATACACCGGCCCCGTCTACGAAGAGAACGTCAAGGAAGGCAACGAGTCTTTGTTCCAGACCCGGACCGTGACCCCGAAGGGTTCGTACTACGTCGAGTAGCGACGAATCTCGACCCGTCCCCCCGCGAATCCGATTTTTTCAATCCTGCAAACCGCCAAGGCCGCACCACCATGGGTATCGAAGCCGCCCTCCCAACCGACAGCCTCCTGACCACCCAGTTCCACCGAGTGTCCAATTGGGCCCGACGGTCGAGCGTGTGGCCGATGCCGTTTGCCACCGCCTGTTGTGGCATCGAGCTCATGGCCACGGCCTGCAGCCGGTTCGACCTCGCTCGATTCGGCGCCGAGGTGATGCGTTTCAGTCCCCGCCAAAGCGACCTGATGATCGTGGCGGGCCGGGTTTCAGTAAAGATGCTGCCGGTGCTTCAACGAATCTACATGCAGATGGCCGAACCGAAATGGGTCATCTCCATGGGCGCGTGTGCTTCCACCGGCGGTGTCTTCGACACCTACGCCGTCGTCCAGGGTGTCGACCAGTTCATTCCCGTGGATGTCTACGTTCCGGGCTGCCCACCGCGTCCGGAAATGCTGATCGANGGAATCATGGCGATTCAGCGGATCATCGACAACGACAATCTGCCCCGAGACCCTGATGGCAAGCGACTTCCTCTGGAGATCGCGGTCCAACCGAATTTCCAGCCCGCACCCCAACCCGTCGACGTCTCCATCGGGACCAGCTGAGACAAATCGCGACCGCGGTTATCGGTCCAGAATATTCAGGGCAAACCTCACGACCCGATCCCACCTTGGGATCGGGTTTTTTTGACTCGCTCAAAGATCGTTCGGTGGCAGATTGATACCGCCGCTCATCAAAAGTCGATGTCTCCCGATCCGCTCTCCGTGATCTGAAACCACCATTTCGAATTCGAATGAAGACCCCGCCCCCCGAACCTCTGCTTCCGATCCGTCTGGGCATCATGTCCAACGGAGATCCCGCGGACGCTCGGACCTGGTCGGGCGTCCCGAATGCGATCTTGAATGATCTGGAGCCCATGGTCGATTCGGTCGTCTACCTTCCCGCCGCGCCGGTGACGCCGGCAAGACGACGCTGGGAACGATTTCGAAAAGGCTTTTCGCGCACCCTCGGTCACCGCGCCTTGCCGGCCTTCGACCGTGGTCATCTGCGAAGACGCACGGACTCCATCTCGGAAACCGCCAGACGCGAGTCGGTGGATGCCGTGCTGGCCATCACGGTCGACCAGTTCGTCGCNCATGTCGATCTGGACGTTCCGATCGTTCACCATTCGGATACGACCTTCAAGGGTCTGGAGAACTGGTATCCGGAAATCACCCGACTCTGGCCGATGACCAGTCGCCGGGGACACGACATCACCCGCGAAGCCATTCGAAGATCCGCGCATTCGACGTATCCATCTCGATGGGCCGCGGCGCAGGCGATCGATACCTATGGCGCTTCCGAGGAATGCACCACCGTGATTCCTTATGGATGCAATCTGCGGAATCCACCCGGCCGCGAGGACACCCTCCAACGGCAGATCGGCTCGGGCGAATGCCGGCTGCTTTTCATCGGCCGGGACTGGAATCGCAAGGGTGGCCCGCTGGTGTTGGAGACGCTGAGCNTCCTCCGAAACCGTGGGGTCGATGCGTCGTTGACGGTGGTCGGTACCACGCCACCGAAGACCGATCTTCCCGTGAAGACCATCGGTTTTCTCAATCGCCAGGTTCCAGCGGATCTCGAGCGTTATCGCTCACTCTGGCGAGATGCCACCTTCCTCTTCATGCCGAGTCGAGCCGAGACCTTCGGTGCGGTCTACGCCGAAGCGGCGGCCAATGGGGTTCCCTCGATCGCGTTGGACATCGGCGGTGTCGGAGACGCGGTCATCGACGGGGAGAACGGCCGCCTGCTCTCGCCGAACGTGAATGCAGAAACCTGCGCCGACACCATCACCGAACTGCTGCAGACACCCGACGCGTACGAACAGCTCGTGCGATCCTCCCGCGATCGTTACGAAACCACGCTGAATTGGAACGCGTGGTGCAAGACCACCCTCGGAATCCTCGAGACCTTGATCTCCAACGGTAAGAAAGCGAACCATCGATGAGCATGGCCCTCAGCGGAACGCTGCAGAACGCCGCCCCGGCGCCCATCGCCAGATTCGAAAGTGGCGTGGGCGTGATCGGCGGCTGCATGTACGTGGTGGGCGGTCACCTCGAACCGGAACTCTCGGCCACCGCCGCGATGTATCGCTACGACCCCGCGAAAGACTCCTGGAAACGACTCGCCGACGCCCCTCGGGAGATCAGCCACGTCACCGCCACCGTGGTGGGAGATCGTCACCTCTGGCTCGCCGGGGGATACGTCGGGCAACACCCCGGTACGGGAATCGCGGAGTCCTACCGCTACGACGTCGAACGCGACGTCTGGGAGGAAGGCCCNCCGCTTCCCGCGGTGCGAGCGTCCGGCGGACTGGCCGGCATCGATGGCCGGCTTCACTACTTCGGCGGACTCGACGCCGATCGGTGCACGAACCGCGATGACCACTGGGTCCTGGACCTGGCTGCGGGCGAGGGCTGGGAGACCGCTCGCCCCGTTCCACTGGCTCGAACCCANGCCGCGACGGCGATCCACGANGGAGGGATCTACGCGATCGGTGGCCACTACGGCCATGACGNCCCCGGTCGTCCGGGCATCATCGATCCGCAGNCCGATCTCGACGTCGTGCANCGATACGATCCGATTTCGGATTCCTGGCAGGAACGNCGACCACTGCCGCATCGTCGTTCGCACTGCGAGCCCGGNACGTTCGTCCACGACGGNCGGATCTACTGTGCCGGAGGACGTTCCATCGGTTCGTTCGGCGAGCTCGTCCGTGAAGACCGGCCGCTCTCGACCCGGCTCAGAAGAATCGCGGCGAAAGCCGTCCGCAAGTTACGGCANGGCGCCTCGGGCGCCGGAGTCGACGATCTCCTCTGCTACGATCCCGCCAGTGATCGCTGGTCGTCGGTCCTGAACCTCGGCCGCGGCCTGTACGCCCCCGCAGCAGTCTGCATCGACGGCGAAATGATCCTGACCAACGGCGGAGGCCGAGGCTGGCAGGATCCTTCCGACCGAACGGTTCGAATCCGACTTTGAACACACTGTCCAGTTCCATCCTCGGCCCCTTGCTCCGGGGCGGGGCCTCATTTCTGGTCGGTACCGGCCTCGCCGCCAGACTCGAACCGATGGCCTTGTTCTCGGCGGCAAAGGTGGAACCGGAGGATGACCCCGGCGCTCTGGAACCACTTCGAGCGCTGACGGAATCGATCGCCTCCGATCTTGATTTCTCACCCCTGGGCCAGGTNCTCTTCGGCCGGCGGATGGTGGATGTTCTTCAACGTCGAGCCTGGTTGCTCCGGGCGGAAGCCGAGGGCCGCCTCCCGGAACCTGCTTCGGTGGCCCCGCCGTTGGTGGTCTGTGGCTTCCCCCGAACGGGAACCACCCTTTCCCACCGCGTGCTGTCCCTGGCCCCGGGGGCGCGGGCTCCGCAATGGTGCGAGCTCATGGAACCGATCCTCCCTCCAGATGTGACACCGGCCCGCGCTCGAGCCAGAAGGCTCCGGCGATTCAAGGTCGCGGGCCGACTTCTGGACGTGGTCGCACCCGGACTTCGCCGCATCCACGAACTCGTTCCCGCTGGCCCCGAAGAGTGCACCAACCTGCACGAACTCGCCCTCGACAGCGAGTCATTCGCCCTCCTCGGTCCCGTTCGGCACTACCGGGACTGGCTGGATGGACGAGACCAGGCCCGCCGGAGCGCCCGCTACGAATGGCATGTCCGGGGCCTTCGGGCCATCGCCGCCGACCGCCTCGATCAAGACCGTGGCAGTCGCTGGGTGCTCAAGGCACCGCAGCACGTGCTCCAGATGCCTGATCTGCTGGCGGCGCATCCCGGGGCGAAGATCATCCGCATGCATCGCGATCCCACGCGAGTCATGGCTTCCACCGCCAGCCTGGTGGAGACCTCCAGCCGCATGTTCAATCAAGACTTCGATCAAGCGGTGGGCGAAGATCTCCTCGAGACGTTCGAGGAATGGAAGGATCGCGGTGATCGGNATCTTTCCAGAGTCGAGGGACACGTGCTCGAAGTCCACTACGACGACCTGGTCGCCGACCCGATCCGGTTCGTGGAACTGGTTCACGACTTCGCCGGACTCCCGGTCGAAGGATGTCACCTGGATGCGGTTCGGGGCCATCTGGAATCTCGCCCCCGCCATCACTTCGGGCGGCATGCCTACCGCATCGAGGACTACGGAATCACAGCCGACGAGATCGAAGACCGACTCGAAGAACATCGAGACCGAATCGAAGGTCTCCGGCGATGGACCACATCCGATCGATCTTGACGATCGGGTTTCGACCCCACCGATCAGGCGAGTGAGTCGACCCATTCCGCGATCCGGCCCACCCCGGAGCGGATCTGGGATTCGGCGCAGGCGAAACTGATTCGAACATGGTTCTCCGCGACCGCACCGAAGTCATCACCGGCGACCACCGCCACCTCGGCCTCCTCCAGGAGCCCCTCGGCGAAGCTGGCGGCCGAATCGATCGCTCGGCCTCCGGGAGACTTGAGACCGAAGCAGTTCGAGACATCGGGAAACGCGTAGAACGCACCGGTCGGTGGTACCACACGGAATCGGCCGATCTCACCCAGCAGGTCCGCGACNAGGCCCGCACGTTCCGCGAAGACCCTCCGCATCCGCTCACTCTCGACCGGCTGGGCTTCCACCGCACTGATCGCCGCGGGCATCAGGAAGGTCGGGATGCCGCTGGTCATCTGACTCTGAAGCCGGGTCATCGCTCTGGCGACGGCACCGCCGTCACCGGGTGCGATCGCCCAGCCGATTCGCCAACCGGTCATCGCCATGGACTTGCTGAGTCCGTTGAGCGTGACCGTCCGTTCCGCGAGTTCCGGAATCGAACCGGGGCTGAACGGAGACACCGTGGCGTCGATCTCCGGGTAGATCAAGTCTTCATAGATCTCATCTGAAACCAGAGTGGCGATGGGATGCGATGCGACCACCGCGGCCAGCGCCTTCATCTCAGCCGGGGAGTAGGTGACCCCCGTCGGATTACAGGGACTGTTGAGGATCACCGCGGTCGTCCGATCGGACAGGCAGGCGGCGAGCATCTCCGGCGTCGCCTTGAAACCGTGATCGATCCCGGCCGCACATTCAACGATCGAACCACCGGCGAGTTCGACCATCGGTCGGTAACTCAACCAGGCGGGCGTGATGACCACGACCTCGTCGCCGGGATCCACCAGGCACTGCATCACCTCGAAGGCGGCGTGCTTCGCACCGACCGTGACCACCACGTCCGAAGCCGAGCACTGGATCCCGTTGTGCGTCCGCATGCGATTCGCCACCGCTTCTCGAAGTCCGGGGCTGCCGGGGGTGGGCGCATATTTCGTGGCCCCACTCATCAAGGCATCGTGCGCGGCTCGCTTCACGAGATCCGGGGTGTCGAAATCAGGTTCTCCGGCACCGAAACCGATCACGTCCCGCCCCGAAGCCCTGAGTTCCTTCGCACGGGCGGTGACCGCCAGCGTCGCCGATCCTCGAAGCGAAATGACTCTGGAAGAAAGCTTCATGGGCGGCTAGCCTATCGCCCTTCGCCAAACGCCTCCTTGAAAGTGACGACATGTCCAATATGATCCTCGGAATCGCCGGAAGCACCCGCTCGGGCTCTCTCAACAAGCGTCTGGTCCGCGCAGCGCTTCACCACGCCGAGGCCGGCGGTGCGANGACGAAGTTCATCGACCTCCGATCGCTGGAAATCCCGTTGTACGACGGCGACCTTGAAGCAGAATCAGGGCTTCCCGAGGGTGTCCGACACCTTCGGAAGGCTCTTCTCGGNGCACAGGGGGTGCTGGTCGCCAGCCCCGAATACAACGGCTCGTTTTCCGCGGTGCTCAAAAACGCCATCGACTGGACCACGCGACCCGATCCCGACCAACCCGAAATCCCGTCTTCGGCGTGGGCCGGACGAGCGGTCGGATTGCTGTCCGCCAGCCCGGGTGGTCTCGGAGGCATCCGGGGACTCATCCAATTGCGAACCGTCCTTTCCGGAATCGGCGCCCTGGTCATCCCCGGACAGATCGGCCTCGGCAAAGCCCACGAAGTGGTGACCGAAGCGGGCGTCATCGAGCATGAGGAATGGCGAAACCGAGTCGCGGGCGTGGTGGATGATCTGGTTCTGACCGCCGGCCGAGTCAACCCTTCCTGAAGATCGCCCCGGCAGGCACCTGCCGCTGGTACCATGTCGCCATGCATTACGAAACCCATGCCTCGCTGGTCGAGGATCTCGAGGCGCGGATCTTAACAATCCGTGACTCTCTTTGACTACGACAACAAGGTGTCGAAAAGAGAGTCGCTCCAGACTGAAATGAACGCCGACGGCTTCTGGAACAACCAGGAAGCTGCNCAGGACGTCATTGCCAGATTCAAACTGATCAAAGCCCAGATCGACCCCCTCGAAGAGGTCATGAGCCGACTTGAAGAAGTCGGCATCGGACTCGAACTGGCCAAAGAGGCCAACGACCGCGAACTCCTCGAGGAAGCGGACGAAGAGCTCTTCCAACTCCATCGATGCATGGACAAGGTCGAGCTGCAGTCACTCCTCTCCAATCCGCACGATCACCGCAACTGCTTTGTGGCGATTCAGGCTGGCGACGGAGGGAACGACGCCGATGATTTCGGTGGGATGGTCGATCGGATGTATCTGTACTACTGGGAACAGCAGGGCTGG
Organism: Phycisphaerae bacterium; assembly: GCA_002683195.1. The sequence continues at coordinate 23,044 of NYSW01000044.1, read as the reverse complement.
AAGGTCGAGGAGCTCAGCCGGACCCATGGCACCGAGGTCGGGATCAGCGAAGTCTCGTATCTCGTGAAGGGGATCTACTCGTTCGGGAACATGAACTGTGAGCGAGGCTCGCACCGACTGGCTCGCGTGAGCCCCTTCAATTCGCAGGGGAAGCGGCAGACCAGCTTCGTGACCGTCGACGTCACGCCGGAATTCGAGACCACCGATCTCGAAATCCCCGAAACCGAGTTGGAAATCACGCCCTTCGCCCGCTCCAGTGGGCCGGGTGGCCAGAACGTCAACAAGGTCGCCTCCGCGGTTCGCATCGTCCACAAGCCGACCGGCATCATGGTCGTGGCCTCCACCTTCCGTGACCAGCCTCAGAACAAGCGGCAGGCGATGCAGGTCCTGACCGCGAAACTCGAGCAACTCGAGGAAGAACGACGACAGGCCGAACTCGATGTCGCGACCGGCGGCAAGGTCGATCGCGGCTGGGGAACCCAGATCCGTTCGTATGTGCTCTACGACAACCGAGTCAAGGATCACCGCACCGGGCACGAAGCGGGCAACCCCCAGACCGTGCTTGACGGCGCCCTTCAGCCGTTCATCGATGCGGAACTCCGTCGCCGGCGAGGCGAGCGTGAACGNGCNGAGTGAGTCGAAAGCGACCTCCTCGAACCAAGGCCCGATTCTCCGGGTCCGAGAGGTCGTGCGTCGACACCGGACGGGCGAAGGCGTCGGTCCCCTGGACCTCGATCTGAATCGAGCGGAAATCCTCGGTCTTGTCGGCCCTTCAGGATGCGGAAAGAGCACCCTGCTTCGAGTGATTGCAGGAATCGAGCCGACCGATCGCGGCCGGATCGAGATCGACGGCCGCGCCGTCGCATCACTCCCTCCCGGCCGCCGTTCGGTGGGACTCCTTGAACAGCACCTTCCGCTCTATGAACACCTCGACGTTCGCGACAACGTGAAGATGGCGGTGTCCGGCCTCGTCCTGGATGAGGAAGAACGACGGAACCGGATCGAGTCCGCCCTCTCCACCGCGAGAGCCACGACCTTCTCCGGCCAGCGAGCGTCGACCCTGTCGGGAGGCGAGCGAGCGAGAACATCACTGGCTCGACTCCTCGCCCGACGTCCGGCGGTCGCACTCCTCGACGAACCATTTTCCGCACTCGACCGCGGACTCCGAGAAGAGGTGCGTCGGGACACGCTTCGAACCCTGACCGAAGTCGGGGTCGGAATCGTGCTGGTCAGCCACGATCAAGCCGATCTCCCCCCCACCGCCTCGATCCTCGAACTCACTTCCGGCGGCGTACCCGTCCGCCCGGTCTCCTCGTAGGGGTTTCACGATGCCCGGCCCCGATCAACTTCATGCCCCCGAGTCCACCCACGGGATCGGAGATCACCCGGCCCTCGATCTGGGTCCGGCGATCTGTGCCGACGACGTCGAGTCTCGTTCACACGAGTGGCTGCTCACCAACGGGCGAGGTGGCTACGCGTGCGGTTCGGTCGCGAACACGCTCGATCGTCGCTACCACGCGATGCTCGCCGCCGCGGTGATCCCCCCCGACACCCGGACCATCGTGCTCGCGAAGTTCGATGAGCGGCTGGTCGGATTCTGGGATTCGGATCGCGAACGACTCGTGGATCGGGATCCGGAGGATGATCCGCACGCCGCTGATTGCACGCTTTCCGGTGACGTCTGGGAAACCGGAGGCCTTTCGGGCTTCGGACATCGACATTTGATCCGCTGCCGGACGTTCGAGGGTCGGATCGAACACACCTGGTTGATCGGGCGGACTCGACTGACCCGCCGGTTGGTGATGCCCCACGGGCACGACGTGGTGGTGGCCGAATACCGGGTCGACGCGACGGATCGTCCGATCCNGCTCGCGGTGAAGGCGATCGGTTCCAATCGGCTGGCGGACTACCTCCAGCCGGGCGCCGACTGGCAGCCGAGGGCGATCACGACCGCCCCGGACGAGTGGAATCTCTCTCTTCCCGGCCTGGCCGACGAAGACGANTTGCCGGTGACGATCCGGGTTCAGGGGGGTGAGATCTCGATGCCCGAGGCCGGCCCGACCTTCCCCTGGTACCGGGGCTATCACCTCGATGCCGAACTGCGTCGTGGCTACGACGCGATCGACGACCACGTGCATCTCGCGGAATGCCGAGCGACGCTTGCAACCGGCGACGTGCTTCGAATTGAAGTGGCGNCCGCCGACTCGACGGCCCGGGACTTCCGCGAGCAGGACCCTTTCGCGGACGAAGCGGATCGCCAGCGTCACCTGCTCGTGGCGGCCTCCGCCGATCGAGCGGACGAGATTCCCGTCCGTCGGACGCTGGTCTCCGCCGCGGATCGATTCGTGGTGACCCGCCCGCTCCCTGACCTCGATGGCGAAGGCGAGTCGCAGGGCGTTTCGATCATCGCCGGCTATCCGTGGTTCGCGGACTGGGGCCGCGACACGATGATCGCCCTGCCCGGCCTCTGCCTGGCGACCGGCCGCGGCGAGATCGCCCGGGAGATCCTGACCACGTTCAGCCGCTACGAACGAGACGGCCTTCTGCCCAATCGGTTTCCGGGAACCGGTTCGCCTCCCGAGTACAACACCGCGGACGCCTCGCTGCTNTTCGTGGANGCGGTGGGTCGAACCTGGCGGGCGACCAGAGGCGAAGGCGAGNCCGCGGATGCNTTTCTTCNCGAGNTTCTTCCGACGNTCGANGCGATTCTCNANGCTCCGCTNNAGGGNACNCTCCACGGGATCAGGATCGATCCCGAAGACGGCCTGATGACCCAGGGNGAAGAAGGCCTNCAACTCACNTGGATGGANGCCCGCATCGGTGATCGCGTCGTNACNCCGCGAATCGGCAAGGCGGTCGAGATCAACGGCCTGCTCCACTCGGCGTTGCAGTGGCGGAGTCGATTCGCCGACCGACTCGGAGGTGACGATCGCAACGCATCCGAACGGGCGGATCGAATTCGTGACTCCTTCCAGAAGTTCTGGATGCCGGACCATCGGTACCTCGCGGACGTGATCGACGGGCCGCATGGTTTCGACGGCTCCCTCCGTCCCAATCAGCTGCTGGCCACTGGTTGCGCCTTCCCACCGATCATCGGTGACCAGGCCGCCGCGGTGCTCGAAATCTGTGAGAAGACGCTGCTCACGCCGGTGGGACTCCGAACCCTCGACCCCGAGGACACTCGCTATCAGCCGACGTACAAGGGTGATCAGGCCACCCGAGATGCCGCCTATCACATGGGGACCAGCTGGCCCTGGCTCCTCGGTCCCTACCTGCGGACCCATCGCCGCGTTCGGGGCGATCTTCCGGGGATCAGGGCCATCCTCACGGGCCTGGTGTCCGAGGTCGGTCGTCGAGGACTCGGCGGCATCCCCGAAGTCCATGATGGAGATGCCCCCCACCGGGCGGGCGGCTGCCTCACCCAGGCGTGGAGCATCGGGGAGGTGCTCGCGGGCTTCGAACTCCTCCGTTCCCCGGCGAACCAGCACGACGATGTCTTCGGTTGAGGCCCACCCGTGGCCGGCCCCGGTCCCGCGTACCCTGCGGGCATGACTTCGACCGATTCCCAGACCAGCCCGGCGCCCAAGGCGGAACGCCTCCGACTCGATCAGGTCGATGGCATGGACAACCCCTGGCGGCGCTGGGGTCCGTGGTTGAGCGAACGACAATGGGGCACGGTCCGCGAGGATTACTCCGCCGACGGATCGGCCTGGGATTCGTTCCCTCACGATCATGCCCGCAGCCGTACCTATCGCTGGGGCGANGACGGGCTCGCCGGTTTCTGNGATCGCGAAGCGAGGATGTGCCTGGGGCTTGCGCTCTGGAACGGCGCCGACCCCATCATCAAGGAACGTCTCTTCGGCCTCACCAACTCGCAGGGCAATCACGGGGAGGACGTCAAGGAGGCGTACTGGTATCTGGATGCGACTCCCACCGCGTCGTACCTGAAGATGCACTATCGGTATCCACAGCGGGCGTTCCCCTACGACGACCTGGTGAAGACCAACGCGAGTCGCGGTCCCGGCGAGCGTGAATACGAACTGCTGGACACCGGAGTCTTCGACCAGGATCGTTGGTTCGACGTCGAAGTCGAGTACGCCAAGGCGTCGCCCGACGACATCCTGATGCGAATCAGCGTGACCAACGCCGGGCCCGATGCCGCCACCATCCACGTGATCCCCCAGGCGTGGTACCGCAACACCTGGACCTGGCTGGACGACCCCGGTCCGAAGCCGTCCCTGACCCTGGACCCGGCTNGGAACACGATCCTCGCCTCCCATCCCGATCTCGGCGATCGAGACCTCAAGAGCGACGGCTCGCCCACCCCGCTCTTCTGTGAAAACGAGACGAACTTTCCTCGAGTCTTCGGTTCCCAGGCGACCACCCCGCATCCCAAGGACGCGATCAACGATGCGGTGGTCGAGGGCCGCGCCGACGCGACGAATCCCTCGAACACCGGTACCAAGGTCGGCCTGCACCACGTCCGAACCGTCGCCCCGGGTGAAACCACGGTCTTCCGGGTCCGATTCGCACCGACCGACCACGCGGCGGACTTCGATGACTTCGAACGGACGGTCGACCTTCGCCGCTCGGAGTCCGAGGACTTCCACGGCGAGATGGAATCCGAATGCGAATCGAACGAGGCCCGTCGCATCCACCGCCAGGGATATGCGGGCATGATCTGGGGATGTCAGTACTACGGGTACGACGTCGCCACCTGGCTCGACGGCGATTCCGACCAGCCCGCTCCGCCACGCGGTCACAAGAACGGCCGCAACCACGAGTGGCGTCACATCCGCAACCACGACGTCATCTCGATGCCCGACGCCTGGGAATATCCCTGGTACGCGACCTGGGACAGCGCCTTCCAGGCCGTCACCTTCGCCAACATCGATCCGACCTTCGCCAAGAANCAGATCCGGCTCTTCGTGAAGGATCGATACATGCACCCCAACGGAGAACTCCCCGCTTACGAGTGGGCGTTCGGCGACGTCAATCCCCCAGTGCATGCCTGGGCGGCCTGGCGCACCTTCCAGATCGAGCGGTACCGGACCGGCGGCGATGGCGACCTCGACTTCCTCAAGACCATCTTCCACCGGCTGCTGATGAACTTCACCTGGTGGGTGAATCGCAAGGATGCCGAGGGCCACAACATCTTCGAGGGNGGCTTCCTCGGACTCGACAACATCGGGGCGTTCGATCGCAGCGCCCCCCTGCCCACCGGCTGGCGTCTCCAGCAGGCCGACGCCACCAGCTGGGTCGCGACCTTCGCACTGAAGATGATGCGGATCGCGCTGGAACTCGCGCGACACGACCCGGTGTACGAGGACCTCGCCACCAAGTTCTTCCTTCACTTCCTGGAGATCGCCCGGGCGATGACCTCGATCGCCGGTTCGGGCGTCGGGCTCTGGGACGAGAAGGACGAGTTCTACTTCGACTGCCTGGTCTCGCCCGANGGCGANCCNACGCCCATGCGGATCTACTCGCTGGTGGGCCTCATCCCGCTCCTCGCAGTGGAGACGATCGAACCGGAACTCCTGCGTGAACTCCCGAATTTCGGCAAGCACGTCGAACGGACCATGAACTCCCGCCCCGAACTCGCGGGACTGGTGAGTCGATGGTCGGTCCCGGGATCGGGCGAACACCGCTTGCTCTCGCTGCTTCGCGGCCATCGCATGAAGGCGCTGCTCAAGGTCGCCTTCGACGAATCTCGAATGCTCTCACCCCACGGCATCCGTTCGGTCAGCAAGGAGCATCTGGACGCACCGTTCCAAATGGACTTCGCGGGTCGGCATCTCCAGGTCGATTACGAGCCGGCGGAGAGTCACACCACCCTCTTCGGCGGGAATTCCAACTGGCGAGGTCCGGTCTGGTTCCCGGTGAACGTGCTGCTGCTTGAATCCCTCCTGAAGTTCCATCACTACTACGGCGATGATTTCAAGATCGAGGTCCCGGTGGGAAGCGGTCGAATGATCACGATCCGCGAGGCGGCCGGACTCCTGCGTCACCGCCTCATCTCGCTGTTCCTCCCGGATCAGGACGGTCATCGCCCGATCTTCGGCGACGACCCCCGTTATCTCGAACCCGCCTGGCGGAATCACCTTCCTTTCAACGAATATTTCTGCGGGGACACCGGACGCGGTTGCGGCGCCATGCACCAGACCGGCTGGACCGGCCTGGTCGCGAAGCTCCTCGACCCCGACAGCGTGCACGAGGCCCGCGCCGACCTGCTTCTCTGACCGGGACCCCGGTCGTATTCGGAGTCGAATCGGCCGGCCCCCCGCTCGACCTCGTCCCCAGTCTCGATCCTCATCCATCAGGATCCCCGGATCGGGCCTGATGAATCGGCCGGGCTACCGTATTATGTGGCCCGAACGCCGCCGTCGGCGTTTCCACCAGGTGAGGTGGCGGAGCGGTTGAACGCACCAGTCTTGAAAACTGGCGTGGCCTCCGGGTCACCGTGGGTTCGAATCCCACCCTCACCGTTTTCGCTTCGAGCATGCGTTGATTCCGGGACCGCCTTGAATCGATCTCCTCGAAACCGGCGTCGCGCTTCGGTTCCGATGACCGCCACCGCGCCGGAGCCGCGCATTCCGATCATTCCCACGGTCGCGGGGATCCAGCCGCGAAGGCCATGAGTGCGGCGAGGAATCGGAATCACCGCCGCTGTGAGCGGGCCCCACGACAACCTGCGATGATGAGTTCCGGAGAAACTGCAGGCCGGCTCCTGATTGACCATGACCCGAATCCCCCACGATTCATCCACCCAGCATCCGATCAGACTCCCCTTGTTCGGGATGCCTTGGAAGCTATTGGTCGGACTTCTGGCCGTCGCCGCCGTCATGGTCCTGGTGGACGAACCTCTTTCAACCGTCCTGCGGGCCGTGACCGTGCCCGGCGACGTGGATCAGGAACTGAGGTTCTTCCAGCAGTTCGGCCAGATGGGTTCGATCCTCCTGATGACCGTCCTGGTGTGGTGTCTGGAACCGCCGGCCATCCGCCGGACCCTGCTCGACTTCGGACTGGCAGTCGCGATCACCAGCATTCTCGCCCTGGTCATCAAGATGTTGACGGGCCGAGTCCGACCGGCATTCGGAAGTCCGAACGAATTTCTCGGCCCGTGGTGGATCCAGGAAAACCTGGCCGTCACCTGGTCGCAGGGAGGATCGATGCCCAGCAGCCACGTGGCCGCCGGCGCCGTCATGTCCACGTGGCTCTGGATCGTCTTCCCGAAAATCCGCTGGGTCGGGGTGGTGCTTCTGATGCTGGTCGGGGTGGCGAGGGTTCGATTCGGGTCGCATTGGCCGAGCGACGTTCCCCTCGGCGCGATGCTCGGGATCGTCATCGCCTGGCTCTGCATCAATCGACTGCTCGGCACCCGCCTGCTCGATCTCATCTGGCGGACGTTCGTCGATCGCAAGGCATCACCGGCCTGGCCGGATGTGGCGGCTGCGATTCAAGAACAGCAGCGAAGCCACCACTCGCCGCCCGAATGATCATCGATCCAGCGGCGGGAGTGGAGCGCGAAGACGCCGGCCTCGAATCGCCCCGATCTTCATCACGACCTCGCCTCCCCGCTCCAGTTCGATCCGCCCCAGGTCATCTAAGCCTTCGAACCGGTCCCTGAAGCGTTCCGCGGCCCCTTCAATGCCGGTCGCGGTGCCCACGAAGATCACGTCGTCACCCACGAAATCATGGCGGTCATGTAGAAATGGGAAGTGATGGGCGTTGTCATCAGCCACGATCACCGGCCATCGATCGCCCAGTGCCGCGCCGACCCGTCCGCCTTCGATCCAGTGCGGGGCGGCCAGCACCACGCCCGGAGCCCCCGGCTCGATTCCCGCGTCTTCCAACAGTTCAGCCAACGGCGTCCACCGAATGGTGTCGAGGGTCGGATCCTTCGCTCGTCCCGCTTTCGGGATGAGCGATGTCCCGACGCCGGTCGATGCATGCACCACCAGGGCCACCGCGATCACCGGCAACGAAATCGCGGAGAACCAGAGCCATCCCGAGACGATTCTTGCCGCACGCCCGCCTTCAGCCATCGCGATCACGGTCGCGCGTCCGAGGATCGGCAGCAGGAAGAGAAAACCGACCGCGGGCCAGTGCGGAAGCCCGCGTTTGCCCCACAGTGGAATCAAGGACAGAGCGAGAATGGTCGGCACCGCGATGCAGAGGCAGAACCAGGCGCCTCGATCGGCCCGTCCCGGCTTCGCCGCCTTGACTCCTTCGGCGAGCATCGGCCACCAGAGCCAGGGCGTGAGGTAGAGGGCCGCACCAAAGACCATCTGAACCACGTAGATAGGCTTCAATCCTCCCTGATTCGTGGCGCGACCACCCTGAAACGCGAAGGATGCCCATTCATGGGTCGCATTCCACCAGAGCACCGGGGAGAAGATCAGGAGACCGAGAAGACATCCGGCATAGGTCGCCGGGTGCCAGAGCCAACGCCGGGCGGCCGGAGTGCTGGCGACGAACACCACCACCCCGATCGCGTAGAAGACCGCGAGATACTTGGCCAGGAGCGCCACTCCGAGCAGTCCTCCCGCGGCGAGCCACACCCCCCANGCACGACCACCCCGCACCGGACGATCCGCAGTCTCCGTGATCACCGGCAGCAGGCAGCAGGCGGAACCGATCGTCGCGGCCAGCAACGGGCCATCGGGCATCACCCACGATCCCGCGACGATCGCGAACAACGGCGACAGATTGAAGAGCAACGCGGCCCAGGCCCCCGCCATCGCCCCGAAGAGCCGCGCCGTGAAGCGATACAACAGCAACGTGGTGACGATCGCCAACAGGATGAACGGCCATCGCATCGCGAGAGGCGAGTCGCTCCCCGTGATGTTCCAGGCCAGCGTGCCCATCCAGAATCCCAGTGGAGGATGATCGAGNAAGGACCATTGGAAATTTCGACCGACGGCAAGCGCATACTGCTCGTCGATACCGAGCCCGAGGGTTCCTCCGACCAGGAGACGAAGCAACGTCCCCCCAAGGATGGCGGCAGTGAGGATTCGTTTCGGATCGAAACGGGCGGAGGTGGATTCGTTCATCGAACGGGCGTCGCTCTTCCAAGGTCGATGGAGCTGGTCTCGATCTCAAGCACCGGCAGAGGCTGGTCACCGCGCTGGCGTGCGTCGAGAACTCGAAGCGTGGTCTCGAACACCTCGTCGACCGTGATCGCCTGCATGCAGAGATTGTCACGACAGGGTGTGGTTCGATTGTTGAGGGCGCTGACGCAGGGACTGCAGGCGAGCCCGGCATGCAGAACATGATTCCGAGCGCCACGAGCGGCGAAGAGCTTCGGATGTTCCGGGCCGAACAGCGTGATGACGTCGATCGTGGTCAGTGAGGCGAAATGGGCGGGGCCGGAGTCGTTGGTCACCAGAAGGTCCGCCAGCCCGTAGAGCACGATCAATTGCCGAAGAGAGGTCCGGCCGGCCAGAATGAAACAGCGGGGATCTCCGATCGCCGCGACCATCTCCTTCGCCCCCGGGGCTTCGGCCGGGGCNCCGGTGAAGCCGATCCGCAGGGTCGGGNCGTGCGCAAGCAATCGTCTCGCCANTTCGAGGTAACGATTCCGGGGCCATGCCCGCAGCGGCAGCAGATCGCTGCAGTTCGCNTTGAGCAGCACCAAGGGCCCGGCGTCCCGGGAAGCGGTATCGACCCCGGCGGACTCGTCGAGGATGGCCCGAACCGCGGCGATCTCGTGGTCGTCCGATTTGATCGGCGGCGTCGCCTCGTCGGCCAGCGGGGCAACCAGTTCGATCGCCGGGAGGATCGATGGATCCGTGTCAATCGCCTCGACCTCCAGCCGAAAGAGTCGGCTGGTGTGCACGTGCGGGCTGTACCGAAGCCGATGCGTCAGGAGGTCACCACGCCAGGGTCCCTCGTCGGGGCCGGCATGCAGGCCGATCCGACTTCGAGCCCCGGAGAGATATCCGATCGCAGCCGTGGAGCGGGCGAAGAACTCAAGGTCGATCGCCACATCGATCTGCATCCTTCGCATCGTTCGCAAGGCTTTCAGCGTGCTGAGAACCGTACCGATCAGGCCACCGGCCCGGATGACGATCACATTTTCGCGGGGAATCAGATCCATCGCNTCGAGGATGAAGCGGTTCTCCTCGAAGCACAGGAAGTAGGTGCGTTCGGCACCGACTCGGGCGACCGCCGCCTGGATCGCGGAAGCGGCCAACACGGTCGACCCCTGTTCGGCGAGCTTGATGAACAGGATCGACTTCGGGGGTTCCTTCGTCGTCCGCCCGGGGATCAGACCGACGAATCGGCGAACCGCCGTGAGGACAGCGCACGTGGGCACCCCCAGCCAGCGATCGATTCGTCGCATGTCATCCGCGTGCATCAACGGCTCCGTGACACGATCCTTCAAGGAACGTGCCGGTGAAGTCTATCGAAGGAGACCACCCTTCCTTCGTCTCCGCGGGCTATCGGGCCTCGATCCGCGCGATGACGATCGTGCAATCGTCATCAAGGGGCCGCTCTCCGGCAAAATCATGGATCTGACGAAAAAGTTCGTTCACCTGTTCGAGCGGGTCCAGATGCGAGATCTCCCCGGCCCGGGCGAGCAATGCATCGATTCCCAACATCTCCCCGTCGTCGTTTCGGACCTCCCACGCACCATCACTGGCGAACAGGACCAGGTCCCCGGGCTCGAGTCCTTCGAGCTGCCGGGACTCGTAGCGGTTCGAAGAAATTCCCAGGGGTATGCCGGTGGCATCGATCACCCGATAGACCGAGTCCTCTTTTCGTCGTATCCAACACGGATGTCCCGCGGACACGATCTCGAGTTCTCCCTGAACACCATCGAAGCGAGCATGCACCAGCACCACGAAGAGTCCGGCCGGAGAATCCTCGAACAGTCGCTGGTTGGCGTCGGTCATCGCCGCCGCCGCAGGAGCATCGCTCCGCATCGCACTCCGCACGTAGGCTCGGGCGGTGGCGATCAGGATCGCGGCGGGCAGACCGTGCCCGGTCGCGTCGCCGAGTGAAAACAGGGTTCGGCCGTCATCGAAGGCGTCATGGTCGAAGTAATCGCCTCCGACCTCGTCACATGGTTCCACCCGGCCCGCCACCACGATTCTCCGACCGGAACACGGTGTTTCCGGAACCAGGGATTCCTGAATCAAGCGAGCATTCTCGACCGCCGCCCGAGTCGCGGCGAGTTCGTCCAGTCGCGGCATGGCTTCGTCGAGGGTCCGGCCCAACAAGGCGATTTCGTCGTTTCCGGGCAGGTCGGCCTTGATCCCACGGTCTCCGGCGGCCGTGCGATGTACGAAGGAAACGATGCGTCGAATCGGCCGAAGCACCGTGAACCAGGCACCGATCTGAACGATCACCACGGCAAGAATGATCAGGAGGAGATCGGAGATGGATCGTTGCGCGACGGCTTCATAGGCGGGACCGACCACGACCTCGATCGATTCGCCGGAGATCAGGAACCAGGACGTCTCCTGCAATCTGGCGATCGCCGCGACTCGGGGCGCATCTCCCGAATTGCCTTCGGCCGAGATCTGCACGAACACATCCTGATCGTTCAGATTCTCTTGCAACGCCTCGATCTCGGAGGCCAGAACACCTTGTCGCCCCAGAACCTCGAACAGGTCGCGGCCTCGGAGATTTCCATCCGACACCAGCCGAGCGGTCGCCAGCTCTCCGGCGGCGATGACGATCCCCTCTTCGGAGACGATCAGCCACGGCGATTCCGCCAGACCGATCCGTGCGGCCAGCCTTCGGAACGAAGCCGGGTCGAGTATCACCGCGACCGCGCCCTCGAAGCCGCGGCTGGAGATCACCGGCGAAAGTCGAGCGGCGGCATCAAAGCCCGAGAGTCCCTCGGCATCATGTGGTCCGGCCCAGAATGGAGTGAGTCCATCCCGAGCTCGTTTGAACAGAGGTTTGACTCCGGGGAGCACGAGAGCCTCCCGATGCTCGACGTCCACCTTGTTGTCCGCCCGGTACATGACCTGGAAGTCGGAGGCCTCTTGACCCCAGGCCACGGCGAAGCCGAACAAGTCTGCGTCGGAATCAACCAGACGACTTCCAAAGTCACGCAAATCGGCGTCGGACCATTCCGTCCGATCCCTGATCGCGATCGCGGAAGTCTCGGCGATCTGAGCCATTCGCAGGAGCAGGCCATCGAGCTGGGTCGCCGAATTCCTGATCCGACTTTCGAGCGCCGCCGCCTCCGCCTTGATGGCCTGGTTGCGACTCGATCGAAGATCGAGCAGCGTGAAGATCACCAGCAAGATCGCGAGCGGCAGAACGATGTTCACGACGATTTTTGCACGGAGTCCCAGAGCGATGCTCCCTTCGGCCACGGATCCTATCCGCGAGTCGGGAGTCCGAGAAGAGAGGCGGAAACCGAACATTCCGGTACCCCGATCAAGGCTGGGATTGGATCCCTGAAGTCTGAAAACTGTTTTTTTTCAGGACCGATTCCGATCGATCAAAATTCGATCTCGCGCTTGGCACACCACCCTGCTTCGTGACCGCTTGCTCGGATCGATATGCCCCCATGGCCCCAAACCGGTGTTGAGCGTTTTCGATTCGTCCAAACCATTCACGACGCGGAGTTCCGGCTCTGGAGTCTCCAAACCGCGTCGTTGCCATCCCAGACCCCGATCGAAGGCTTCCGAACCAGCTTGCCGATCGGCGGACGAATCCGAGGCCGACGCCACCCGAAGTCCTACCCGTCGACGCAACGAGGCCTCAACGCGAACGACTGACTTCGTAATTCCTCCTCGAACCACAACGACCGAGACTCCAATGCTCCTCACCACGATCATCTCCTCCTCCCTCCTGCTCGCCTCGCCCCCGTCGTGCAGCTCCACCTGCACGATGAGTGAAACCCTCGCGAGCGTCGTCTCCGAGAAGGCCGGCGACATCGTCGACGTGGCCGCCTCCGCTGGCGACTTCTCCACCTTGCTGGCCGCCGCGACGGCTGCGGGCCTGGTCGACACCCTGAAGTCGGAAGGACCCATCACGGTCTTCGCCCCCACGGATGCGGCCTTCGCCAAGCTTCCCGCCGGAACGGTCGAGACCCTGCTGAAGCCGGAAAACAAGGACACGCTGGTCGCGGTCCTCACCTACCACGTCGTGCCCGGACGCCTCGAGAGTGGCGACGTGCTCAAGAAGAAGAGTCTGGGCACCGTCAATGGCCAGAAGGCCGCCATCGCCATGAAGGACGGCAAGCCGAAGATCGACGGCGCGACCATCGTCGCCACCGACATCGAGGCCTCGAACGGCGTGATCCACGTGATCGACTCCGTGATGCTGCCCGAATCCAAGACCATCCTCGAAGTGGCGACCGGTGCAGGCACCTTCAAGACGCTGGCCGCAGCCCTGAAGGCCGCGGACCTGGTCGAGGTGCTCCAAGGTGCCGGCCCGTTCACGGTGCTCGCCCCGACCGACGCAGCCTTTGCCAAGCTCCCCGCAGGCACGGTCGAATCCCTGCTCAAGCCGGAGAACAAGGACACGCTGCGAACGATTCTGCTCTACCACGTGATTCCGGGCCGCGTCTACGCGGACACCGTCGTCACCCTCAAGGGTGCCCCGACCGCTGCCGGGATGACCGCTCCGATCACCGTGAAGAAGGGTGATGGCAAGTCAGCCCCGAGTGTCATGGTCGGTGGTGCCAAGGTCGTGAAGACTGATATTGACGCGTCCAACGGCGTCATCCACGTCGTTGACGCCGTGATCCTGCCCGAATGAATTGGGTTTCCTCCCAGGAAAGGTGGTCGGTTTGACCGCTTTAGCAACGAAGAACTCAGGACGTCGGGTGCACTTCGCACCCGACGTCCCCGAGAGGGCCGATACACTGCAACGTTCCGCACGACCTCGAAAGGCCGTAGCGTCAAACGCTGGAGTGAACAGACCCGTGACTCAGAACGCCGCATCTCGGAAACGTCGTGCTCCCAAGAGCGACGAACCACCGATCCTCGAACGCGTCGCCCGCCAGGAACCCGGAGCGGTCGACGACATGATGAAACGTTTCGGAGGACTCGTCTGGTCTCTTGCCCGACGGACCTGCCCGAACTCCACCGAGGCCGAGGATGCAGTTCAAGAGATCTTCGTCGAGGTGTGGCGTACGGCCCACCGATTCGACTCCTCGATCGCCGGAGAGGCAACCTTCGTGGCGATGATCGCCCGCCGAAGGCTGATAGATCGCACCAGGCGTCGCACTCGACGGCCACAACCAGTCGCCCTGCAGGAGTCAACCGCTGATTCCGCCCCTGAGGACGACCGGTCGGAAATGTTGGAACAAGCAGGAGTTGCTTCGGAAGCCTTCGAACAACTCCGTCCCGAGCAGCAGCAAGTACTGAGGCTCGCGATTCACCACGGACGCTCCCACGAGCAGATCGCCGCGACCACCGGCATGCCCTTGGGAACCGTCAAGACTCACGCCCGCCGAGGGCTCATCCGTCTCCGCCAGCTGCTCGAAGCCACCGACTTCGATCTGCCTCAAGTGGCCAACGGGTCCGGAGTTCAATCATGAACGATTATTCAAACGACAACCAATCCGGGCTCGCCATGCCGCCCGAAGAACTCTTCGACCTCCTCGCCGATCGTGCGGCTTTCGGGCTCGACGAGGCCGAATCCGAACGACTCGAGGAACTCCTCGCGGAGAACTCCTGGGTTCGGGAAGACTGCCTGGACGAAGCCGCCGCGCTCCTCTCGTCCGAAGTCTCGACCACCGACGTGGAGCCGATGCCGGCCGACGTCATGGAACGAATCCGGACCGGCGTCCACGCGACGATCGATCAGGAGTCGACTCCGGTCGTCGGACGAATCGAACCCGCCTCGCAGTCGGCCTCCGAGCCGACCGGATCGACGATGGGCTGGCTTGGCTGGGTCGCGGCTGCCGCCGCCCTCGGCGTGGCCATCATCGTCGCCCGCCCGGTCGAACCGGCTTCGCCCTCCTCACGGTCCGAACTCGTCGCCTGGATCGACCAGCACCCCACTGCTGTCCACTGGGATTGGCAGGCTGGTCTGGTCGAGCCGGATGCGGACGCGACCGGCATGGTCACCTTCGACCCCGCCACGCAGGAGGGGTACATGTTGATCAAGGGACTCGCTCCCAACGACCCGCGAGCAGAGCAGTATCAGCTCTGGATCTGGGACCAGGAGCGTGAGCCCGATCCCGACAATCCGACACCGCTGGCGGACAACGTCCACCCGGTGGATGGCGGAGTCTTCGACGTCAATGACGAGGGTGAAGCCGTCATCTCGATCGACGCGAAGCTGACGGTCGGCAAGCCCTACCTCTTCGCGGTCACGGTGGAACGCCCCGGTGGCGTCGCCAAGAGCGACAAGAGCCAGGTCCCGATCATCGCCCAACCGAAGCCGGATGCCTGATCCCGCTCCCCCGGCAGACTGATACCCGTCCGAAGGCCTCTTTTCGCCTTCGGAGGGGGAACCCCGACCGCTCAGCCCGGTAGCATTTGCAGCCTGCAAATGCCGCCGGGCTTTTTTCTCGACCACCGAAATGCGTCGCAGGAATTCCCAAAACGCAGAACCATCGGCTCGTCACGCGTTCTTCGAATCCGAATCACGGGACCCTTTCATGAACATCGTCCGTTCGATCGTCGTTTCCCTCCTCGCCGGCACCACCGCCCCGGCCATCGCCGCCGCGGAAGACGGCGGTGCGTCGATGTACCGCTTCCCCGACATCTCGAACGACGAGATCGTCTTCGCCTATGGGAATGACCTCTGGCGAATCCCGATCGAAGGTGGAACCGCCCTTCCCCTCGCGTCCCCCGACGGGGTCGAAGTGATTCCGCGATTCTCACCCGACGGCAGCGAGGTCGCCTTCGTCGGAAACTACGACGGCAACCGTGACATCTACGTGGTTCCCACCAAGGGCGGCATGCCCCGCCGAATCACTCATCACCCGACCGGAGAACGCCTGAGCGACTGGACCGCGGACGGAGATCTTCTCTACAGCGCCCGCGGCATGAACGGCGTCCCAAGAGCGGAGCGCATCTTCCGGGTCGACGGTGATGGCGGTCTTCCCGAAGCCCTCCCGATGCCTTACGGTGCCAACGCGGCCATCGACAAGACGGGCACCTGGGTCGCCTACACCCCCAACCAACGCGACGGCCGGACCTGGAAGCGGTATCGAGGTGGCATGGCCAGTGACATCTGGCTGGTCAACCTCAAGACCGACGAGTCTCGCCGCATCACCGATTGGGAAGGTACGGACACCATGCCCATGTGGCACGGTGAGGACCTCTACTACCTTTCGGATGCGGGCGACGAACATCGGCTGAACCTCTGGCGATACGACATCGACTCCGGCGACCGTGAACAACTCACTCGCTTCGCGGACTACGACATCAAATGGCCGGCCATCGGTCCCGACGGCGAGGGCCCCGCCCGCTTCGTCTTCCAGAACGGCGCGGATCTCTACGTCCACGACGCTCGAAATCGCACCACCATCCCGGTCGAGATCGACATTCCCGGCGCGACGGCAAGCCTTCGCCCCACCATGGTCGACGCCTCTGATTTCATGCAGGACTGGGCGATCTCGCCTTCGGGCAAGCGGGTCGCCGCGACCGCGCGGGGCGATCTCTGGACGCTCCCCGCGAAGAACGGCAGCCCCCGGAACCTCTCCCGGACCTCCGGCGTCGCCGAACGCTCACCGTCCTGGAGTCCGGATGGCAAGTGGATCGCCTACTTCTCCGACGCGCCTGGCGAGTACGAACTCTTCGTCCGCCGCAGCGACGGCCGAGATGAACCCCGGCGACTCACCGACGACCTCGGCGTGTTCAAGAACGCGATCCACTGGGGTCCCGACTCCTCGTTCCTGGTCTACGCCGACAAGACCGGCGATGCCCACCGAGTGGACATCGAAAGTGGTGAACGAACCACCTTCGCCCACGATGATCGTGGCGTGTTCCCCAAGCCGAGTTTCAGTTCGGATGGCCGATGGGCCACCTGGTCGGCGAGCGTCGGTGAATCGATGATGGGACGCGTTCATCTTCATGACTTTGATTCGGGTGAGACCCACGTCGTCACCAGCGGCATGTTCAACGACGAGTCCCCGACCTTCGACCACGACGGCGAATGGCTGTACTTCACCAGCGATCGACGATTCGCCCCGAGTTACTCCTCGATCGACGGAACCTGGATCTATGACGACAGCGGCGTGCTGATCGCAGTCCCTCTCCGTGATGACGTCGACAGCCCCTGGCTCTCCGAAAGCGACGAAGAGGAGTGGAAGGACGACGAAGAAGAGGACGAAGACGCCGAAGAAGAAGGCTCGAACGAAGATGTGGGCGAGGGCGATGACGAGGAGATGGACGAGACCATCGGTCATGCGGACCCTGTCAGCGGCACCTGGGAATGCCTGGCCGACGTCCCGCAGATGGGCCAGATCCCGATGACCATCATGCTCATCCTCAACGGTGACGACCTGGTGACCGGCACGGTCTCGACCGCGATGTTCTCCGGCGACATCGCCGGGTCCTTCGATCAGGACACCATGACCCTGATCCTGGTGATGACCATTGCGAACGGACCCACCGTCGACCTGGAACTGGTGATCGATGGAGAATCCCTGAGCGGCGAGGGCGATCCCGACGACGGCAACCCCGGCGCCTCGATCAACGGCACCAGAATGCCGCTGGACGACACCGACGCGGATGACGAAGAGAAGGTCGGCGACGAAGACGCGGAAGAAGACGACGCGGAAACGCTTGAGATCGATCTTGAAGGATTCGAAGCCCGGGCGATGCCGCTTCCGGTTCGTCCCGGCGCCTTCGGCAACCTCGAGGTCAACGACCGAGGTCACCTGATGTACGTCCGTCGCGGACAGGGTGGTGGCATCAAGGTGTTCGACCTGAGCGACCGCAACCCCAGCGAGAAGTCCGCCGGATCGGGCGGAAGCTTCCAGATCACACCCGATGGCAAGAAGATGCTGGTCCCCCAGGGTTCGGGCGCGGTGATCCGAAAGGCTGGCACCGGTGACGGTGGCGACCGAGTGGTCACCAATCCCATGCTGGTGTCCATCGATCCCCGCGAGGAATGGCGGCAACTCGTCACCGACGCCTGGCGCATCCAGCGCGACCACTTCTACGATCCGGGCCTGCACGGCGTCGATTGGAACGGCGTACTCGACGCGTACCTCCCGCTCGTCGACCAGGCGGCCACCCGCGAGGACGTCAGCCACATCATCGGGGAGATGATCTCCGAGCTGAACGTCGGCCACGCCTACTACTACGGAGGCGACGTCGAGGGTTCACCCTCGATGAACGTCGGCATGCTGGGCGTGGACTGGGAACCGGTCCCCGGCGAGGGTGATCGACCGGACGGATACCGGATCGCCCGCGTCCTCGGCGGCGGCGTCTGGGACGTCGATGCCCGCGGCCCGCTGCAGGAGCCGGGGCTCGATCTCGGCGAGGGCGACATCGTCCTCGCGGTGAACGGCATGGAGATGGATCTGAATCGCGATCCCTGGTCCGCCTTCGTGGGCACCGCGGGGAGCACGGTGGTACTCACCGTCGTCGATGAAGAATCTGAAACCGGCACCCGGGACGTGGTGGTCGAAACGATCTCCAGCGAAGGCGATCTGCGATACCGCGACTGGATCGAGAATCGACGAGCCTTCGTCGAGGAGATGAGTGACGGCAAGGTCGGTTACATCTACGTCCCCAACACCGGTCGTGACGGCCAGAGCGATCTCGTGCGTCAGTATCACGGGCAATCGCACATGCCGGCCATGGTGATCGACGAGCGATGGAACGGTGGCGGCCAGATCCCTGATCGGTTCATCGAACTGTTGAACCGTCCGGTGACCAACTACTGGGCGACCCGGGATTCGAAGGACTGGCGGTGGCCGATGGGCGTGCACGCCGGCCCCAAGGCGATGCTGATCAACGGCCTCGCCGGTTCGGGTGGCGACATGTTCCCCTGG
This sequence comes from Phycisphaerae bacterium, assembly GCA_002683195.1. The sequence goes on along the minus strand of NYSW01000044.1, from coordinate 4,113 downwards.
CTCTTCCGCCACAACGACCTCGGTCCGCTGATCGGAACCCGGACCTGGGGCGGCCTTGTCGGCATCAGCGGCAATCCCGGACTCATCGACGGTGGTTACACCGCGGTGCCGACCTTCGGCTTCTACGAGACCGATGGAACCTGGGGCATCGAGGGACACGGGGTCGACCCCGACATCGAAGTGATGGACGATCCGGGCCTGATGCTCGACGGCGGCGACCCCCAGCTCCAGAAGGCGGTCGAGGTCATGCTCGAAGCACTCGCCAACGGCGAGGGCGCCCGGCCGGTCGAACGCCCGGCCTCTCCGGACCGCAGCGGCATGGGCATCACGGACGAAGACAAGTAGGAGCCGAACTCCACCGATTCGAAGTCCAGAAACGAACGCGACCCGGCGGTACTCCGCCGGGTCGCGTTCATTTTCATGCGAGCCATGATCGTCTCGATCGCTCAGCCGCTGATGGCGGCCTTGATGCGACGATCCAGTTCGGTCATCGAAGGGATTCGCCCCGCTTCCACGTCCAGCCGGATCCCTTCCACCCGCTTCACCAGAATCTCGATCGCATCGGCACTGGCGGCCGGGTCGTACGGCGGATCAGGGAACTGAACGATCGACCAGGTCGAATTCGCGCGACGCAGGCGATAGACCGCGGTTCCGATTCTGAGGACCGCGGCGTCGCCGGATCCCGTGAAGACGCTCGCTCGGCGAATCTCGTCGAATTGATCGAAGAACGCCGATCTCAACATCTCGCCCGCGGCCAGCCGCCCGGGATCCCCGTAACGATCGACCATCGTGTTGCGAAGCTGGATCATCTCCTCGGCCGCCGACCGACGCGCCACGAGCAACCGGCAGACTTCGGGCAGCGATTCGCAGTCCGTGGCCTCGAGCAGCGCCTCGTAGTAGCCGTTCAATGATTGCTCGGCCGCCATCTGAAGCGAGGCCAGAAGCGTCTCCGGAGTCTGAGCATCCATCGGCACCCGCCGGGCCGCCGCGGGGGTGGAATCACACCCTCCGAGAAGCCCACCCGAGAGACCAAGTGAGCCAAGCATCACCACCGCGATTCCGAGGCCCCGATTCCTCCAGCCGTTCGATCGTCGGGCCGGGCCGTTCGTCCGTCGCGTATCGACTTCAACCATCGGAGTAATCTCCGAAAGGTGAACCGCCGTCACTTCCGCTCGAGTCTTCGCCACCACCGGTTGCGATCAGAACCGCACCCCCGACCATCGCGATCACCGCAAGGATGCGAAGAGTGTTCCCGGCCCAGGCGGGCAGCTTCCCGAAGATCGGAATCTCGAACCACAAGAGCGCCGAAGGACTCGCGACCACCAGGCCCCAGCACCACCACGGAAAATCACCGTAGGTCTGCCGATGGCCGGCCATCGGGAAGATCGCCAGCAGTACCAGCGCGGCCGCGAGGCCGCCACGACCGATGGTCGGCGCCCCACCGAACGCCGCGGCGAACGCCGCGACGAAGGAGATCATGCTGGCGGTGACCGCGAGAAAGGTCAAGGTGATCCAACCGGCCGCGTCCGCCAGCGGAGCGAGGCCACCGAAGCTGATCCCGAAGACCAGGGGCATCAGGAATCCGGGACGGGCCGCGACCACTCGGTCAAGGGCGACGATCCCGAGGGCGATCACCAGTCCGAGGGCGATCTGATCGGACACCGTCGAATCACTGAACATGGGCTGGGCGGCGTCGAGCGACTTCCCCGCCACCATCGCGGCGATGAAGGGCGCTTTGGCGACCAGACCTCCGACGCAGATCGCGACCAGCTCCAGCATCGGCCAGCTGCGGGTGGAACCCGGTTCGCCGGTGAACGGCATCAGAATCGCGAAGGCACCGGCGAAGATCGCGCTGAACGCAAGCCACTGGGCCTTCTGGCTGGGAGGAAAGACCGGCAGACCGTTTTCCGACGCGAAAGACCCGAAGACCCCGACCGCGAGCGCCACGCCGAAGGCGGCCCCGGAAAGCCACTTCCACTTTCGAAGCGGTGGCAGCAGCCANGAAAGGGCTATGACGCCACCTCCTGCGAGGATGGGGAGAACGAGAGAAAGCAGGACGGTCATGAACACGGGAAGGCTCCGGGGAGGTGGGTACCGGGAAGGATCGTCACTTCACCCAGTCGCCCTCCAGTCCGACGATCATTCGGACCTCATCGCCGAGAGCCTTGTTCCTGACACCCCATTCCATGCCGAAATCCGACCGATTGATGGTGAAGTTCGCTTCGAAACCCGCCTTCTTCTGGACTGGATTCCCCGCAACACCGGTCAGTTCGAGCGCGGCGGTGATCGGCCGGGTCACCCCGTGCATGGTGAAATCACCCGTCACTTCCCAGGTGCCCTCACCGGTCTTCTCGCCGCCGGTCGACTTGAAGGTCACGGNGTCGAACTCCTTGGCGTCGAAGAACTGTGGACTCATGATCGTCCGATCGAGCTTCTCACTGCCGGTGTGAACGCTTTCGATCCGCACCGTGACGTCGAGCACGGGTGCCTCATCGCCGTTCTCCGGCCAGCTCATGGTTCCGGTCACATCATCGAACATGCCCCAGAACTTTCCCGCCCCCACGTGATGGATCCGGAAGAGGGCCATGCAGTGAACAGGGTCGAGTTTCCAGGTCAACGCCTCCGCGGCGTTCGAGGTCGCCACCGATTTGGAACCTTCCAACGGATCCGGGGACGCGAAGCCCACAGCGAGTCCGACCCCTCCGAACAGAGAGAAGGCGACGGTGGATCGAAGAATGAACGAGCGGACAGGGTTGGGCATGGCCATGAAGAGCGACTCCGAGAGGTCCGGCCANANGCCGGAATTTGATATTCGGCCAAGATGATAGCCCCGCAGGGCATCAGAACCAAGATCCAAGCAAGGCGAAGCCCCCTTTCCCAGTCGACTTGCCCAGTTATCCGGGCGAGCCCGCAGAGAACGACACCACCCCGTAAATCAATGCTTGACCGGCTTGCCAGTATCCGAGGACGGGGTATAATCCCCCTCCCGACCGAGCGGTCTTGCCGCCCGCGAGGGACAATCCAGCGCGAACCATCGCGGGTGTAGCTCAGTGGTAGAGCGTCACGTTGCCAACGTGAATGTCGGGCGTTCGAATCGCCTCACCCGCTTTTAAAACCGCCCCTTCTCGGAGGGGCGGTTGTTCTTTTGGGGTCGGCCGGGCTGGATCGGAATGCGGATTCTTCTCGAGTGACTCCCCTACTCCTCGAAGAAGTCCGAGTCCATTCCTTTGATCTCGTCGGTCTGCTCGAGGGTGACGCCGAGGTTGAACTCGATCATCAGTTCCGCGAGGCAGTCGCCATCAATCGCTACCATCCTGCCCGATCGTTTTCCCCAAACCGTTGAAAAAAGACTGCACACGAATTGCAGTCCGGAATCCTGACGTGCCACTGACTTCGCCACACACATTCTGGTCACGTGTCTCGGTCTGCTTGATGAGCTCGACTCTGGCCATCGGGTGCAGCACCGGCACGCCCTTCGCCCCTGCCCCCAACATCTATCAGTCTTCCGGACAACATCCATTCGATGACGTCCCCGAAGGCTGGCAGAACGCCGAAGTGGAGATCTTCTACGCCACCGACCGGATCGACGATGCGGATGACGGGGAACCTGCCACCTATGGTCACGGCCGATCCCAATCGGTCGTCTTCGGCGAGGCGAACGTCCAGATAGGCACGGATCTGTCCTGGAAGGAAGTCGTGGAGGCAAGCACCTCCGAAGATCGCCCGAGCGAGATCTTCATGGAACTGGGCCACGTGAAGGAGATCGCCCGGCTGCCTGATTCCAATCGTGCACTCGACCTGACTCCCGAAGACGCGTTCGTGGTTTCGAGCGATCACCTCGAGGAGATGGCGAAAGCAACCGAACGGATCCACGAGGCACTTCGCGAAAAACTGTCTCAAACCGATGTGAAGGAGGTGTTCCTGTACGTCCATGGCTACAACAACACCTTCGAATACGCGGCAATGCGAACCGCGACCCTCTGGCATTACCTCGGGCGACAGGGCGTGCCGCTGCTCTACTCATGGCCGGCCGCATACCCGGACTGGTTCAGGGGGTACAACTACGATCGGGAATCAAGTGAATTCACGGTCTTTCATCTCAAGCAGATCGTC
>NYSW01000043.1 GCA_002683195.1 Phycisphaerae bacterium | reverse complement strand
CTCGACCGCCTTCGACCTTCCCACGCTGATGGGCCGTGATTCGGATGATCCGCTGTCGGCGGGGGAGGTTGGCCGGTGCGGGGTGGCGATCGACACCATCGAGGACATGCACCGCCTCTACGCGGACATTCCGGTTGGTGACGTGACGGTGAGCCAGACGATCAACGGGCCCGCCTGCGTCATCTGGGCGATGTACCTCGCGATGGCGAAGGAACGCGACATCGGTTGGGATCGTCTCGGCGGGACCCTTCAGAACGACATTCTGAAGGAATTCCACAGCCAGAACGAGTTCATCTATCCCCCGGAAGCCAGCGTCAAACTCGTGGTGGACACCATCGAATACGCCGCCCGCCATCTTCCGCGATGGAATTCGATCTCCATCTCGGGCTACCACATCCGTGAGGCGGGCTCGACCGCGACTCAGGAACTGGCATTCACGCTTCGGGACGGAATGGAATACGTGGAGGCCGCGATCGCCAGAGGCCTCGACGTGGATGAATTCGCTCCGAGGCTCTCCTTCTTCTTCAACGCGCACAACGAGTTCTTCGAGGAGATCTGCAAGTTGCGTGCCGCTCGACGAATCTGGGCCACGGTGATGAAGGAGCGGTACGGGGCCAAGAACGAGCGGTCCTGGTGGATGCGGACCCATGTCCAGACCGCGGGTTGTTCGCTGACCGAACAGCAGCCACTCAACAACATCGTGCGTGTGGCCTATCAGGCGATGGCGGGCGTTCTCGGCGGATGCCAGAGCCTGCACACGGACTCGATGGACGAAACGCTCGGTCTTCCGACGGAGACGGCGGTGCGGGTGGCCCTGCGGACCCAGCAGATCCTGGCCCACGAGACCGGGGTTCACAGAACCGTCGATCCGCTCGGTGGCTCGTGGTTCGTCGAGGGAATGACCGACCAGATGGAATCCGATGCGAACGACATCATCGCCACCATCGACGAGATCGGTGGCGTGGTCTCCGGTATCCACAAGGGGTACTTCCGGCGAGCCATCGCGGAAGCGAGCTATCGCACCGGTCAGGAGATGGAGGCCGGCGATCGAATCGTCGTGGGAGTCAACGCGTATTCCGATGGCAACGAGGATCGTCAGGTCGAGATCCTGCAGATTCCGCACGGGGTGGAGACCGAACAATGCGATCGGCTCGACGGTTACCGCCTCAGCCGGGATTCGGACGCCGCGGAGCGAGCCTTGGACGGCATCCGTTCGGCGGCCCGAGCTGGCGACAACGTCATGGATGCTTTGGTGGAGGGGTCTCTTGCCCGGTGCACTCTTGGTGAAATGGTCCAGGCCCTGGCGGATGTCTTCGGCCGCTATTCCGGCGGTCCGGAGTGGTGAATCGGCGGCGGGGGCCTTCAGGATCTGTTTTCCGCTCCGAATGTCACCTCGCCTCGATTTTGTCCGTATTCAAGGTTGAAAAGCCCTGAAACAGCCTTTGAGTACCCAAAAGCCATCTTTTTTTCATCTGGACCCGTCGGCCGCGGCGTCCCATGGCGCGGCCAGCATCTCATTTCGCTCCTTCGGTGCCGTTCAAACCATTGACAGGAGCCGACGGGGTCTGGCGAGTTCGTCTAGACTGCCCGCTTGACGACGGTCGACCGGAAATCCGGTGCCGTCAATTGCTCCGAGTGCTGATCCGCCCTGATGGTCGCCTTCGGATTCGAACCACAGGGCAGGACCATCGGAACATCATGAAGCTCTTTGTTGGAAACCTTCCGTTCAGCGCGACCGAGCAAGAAATCCGTGACGCCTTCGAGGCCCACGGTGAAGTCTCTGACGTCGCGGTGATCATGGATCGCGAAACTGGTCGTCCCCGTGGATTCGCGTTCGTCGAAATGTCTGACTCCGGTCAGGCCAACGCAGCCATTGAGGCGCTCAACAACACCGACTTCGGTGGCCGATCCCTCAACGTCAACGAAGCTCGTCCCCGCGAAGATCGCCCCCGTGGCGGTGGTGGCGGCGGCGGTGGTGGCTTCCGCGGCGGCGGCGGTGGCGGCGGTGGCGGCCGCGGCAACTGGTGATTCCACCAGACCCCGTTCAAGTTCATATGATTGCATGCGGGCGGCGCCTCGGCGCCGCCCGCATCTTATTTACAGAATCCAGTTTCCGGAGTCCGGAACACCATGGGTCCAGCCCTCGATACCCCAACCAACGTACCGACTGAAGAAACGTCGGTGTCTCCTCAGGATGCAAAGCCCTATCTGCACCCTGAACTCGACATGGTCGACATTGATGGATACGCGGGGCTTCCGCTTCGTAGTCGGGTGGCGAACTTGTTTGCCATTCTGCTTCCCGTCGTCGGACTGATCGTCGGGATCGTCTACATGTGGGGAACCGGGGTCGACTGGCCCCAGGTCGTCCTCATGACACTGATGTACATCGCCACCGGGATGGGCATCACGGTCGGCTACCACCGCTACTTCACCCACAAGTCCTTCAGCACCGGACCGTTCATGGTCGCCGTGCTGGGAATCCTGGGATCGATGGCGGTCGAAGGTTCCGTCCTTCGTTGGTGTGCGACTCATCGCAGTCACCATCACCATTCGGATACCGAGGATGATCCTCACTCGCCTCATGGTCACGGCGAAGGCATTCGCGGAACACTCAAGGGATTCTGGAACGCGCACATGGGCTGGATCTTCCATCCTCCCGGCGAGCCCCTGAGCCGTTACGTTCCGGACCTCATGCGTGACAAGTTGGTGATGCGAATCAGCCGACTCTTCCCGCTCTGGGTCGTCTTGAGCATGATCATCCCGACCNTCCTCGGTGGTCTCATGGAGATCATNCTNGGCGGCGGATTCTGGTGGGGNGCCTTCCTNGGCTTCNTCTGGGGCGGACTCGTCCGNGTGCTGGTGGTCCATCACATCACCTGGAGCGTGAACTCGATCTGTCACCTTTGGGGATCCAAGCCCTTCCGTTCCGCGGATGANAGCCGGAACAATCCCATCGTGGGCGTCCTCGCGCTCGGTGAGGGGTGGCACAACAATCATCACGCCTTCCCGACTTCGGCCCGACATGGGCTGGAGTGGTGGCAATTCGATTCGAGCTGGCTTCTGATCAAGTCGCTCGAAAAGGTCGGGGTCGTTCGTGATGTTCGCGTACCGAGCGAGGCGAGAATCCAGGCGAGGCGCAAGCAGACCTCGTCCCAGCCGATCTCGGATTCCAGCAGCGGCGATTGACGTCGCTCGAAAACGACCGTGGTACTGTCTTCCGGGTTCAGGGGCCTTCAAGGCCCCGACCCCGGAGAACATGAGTTCATGGTTGACTCGAACGATTCGATGACCGGGAGCAAGGGCCCGGGAGATGACGCGACCTTTCGGCTCGAAGGCCGAACGGCTCTGGTCACGGGTTCGACCACCGGACTCGGGCTGGAGATGGCCCACGGACTCGGGCGAGCCGGCGCGAGGGTCGCCCTCAATTATGCGAATGACGAGTCGCGGGCCGAAGCCGCCTTCGCCGCGTTTCGTGACGCCGGCGGACAGGGCGGTCTGTTCCGAGGTTCGATCATCGACTCGGACGAGGTCGACCGCCTGNTTCGGGAGATCGGAGAATCGCTCGGGCCGATCGACATCCTGGTCCTGAACGCGACTCCCGATCAGCCGCATCGACCGATCGAAGACTACGACTGGGAGTTCCACCAGTCGATGCTCGATTTCTTCATCCGCAGCCCGTTTCTGCTGGCCAAGGCCGTGCTGCCTGGAATGAAGGCCCGGAGGCGTGGTCGGATCATCAACATCGGCAGCGAAGTGGTCGCTCGGGGGGTCGGTGACTTCAGTCCCTACGTCGCCGCGAAAGCGGGACAGAACGGTTGGAATCGATCCATGGCCACCGAACTCGCGCCCTGGAACATCACGGTGAACATGGTTTCTCCGGGCTGGATCCCCGTGGCGCGTCATGATGCGGATCCTCAGGAGGAGAAGGATGCCTACCGGGCGCTCATTCCGATGGATCGATGGGGTGTCCCGGCGGACGTCGCCGGTTGTGTGACTTTTCTCGCCGGGGATGCGGCAGGTTTCATCACCGGCCAGAACATCCACGTGAACGGCGGAATGACCGTCCAATAGTGTGGTTTCAGCCAGGATTCGGGTGCTACACCCCCAGGAGTCTTTCTCATGTTGCGAAGTCGTCTGCTGTTCGTTTCTCTGGTCGCCGGCTCCGTTTTCACGGGCTGCACCGAGTCATCCGCGCCGCCCTCCGCCGGGACTTCGGACTCGGAACGACCCCGAGTGGCCTACGTCACCAACGGGGTCGCGGACTTCTGGAAGATTGCGCAGGCTGGTGCCGAAGCCGCCGGGCGGCAGTACGACGTCGAAGTCGACGTGTTGATGCCCACGGGCGGGGTCACGGATCAGAAGCGGATGATCGAAGATCTGGTGACCAAGCAGGTTGATGGGATCGCGGTCAGCCCGATCGATCCCGTCAACCAGACCGAGCTGCTGAATCGAGTGGCGGCCGTGACCAATGTGATCACGCACGATTCAGATGCCCCGGATTCCAACCGGCTCGCCTACGTCGGCATGGACAACTACGACGCCGGTCGAATGGCTGGAGGCCTGCTCAGGGACTCGATGCCGGATGGAGGCGAGATCTTCATCTTCATCGGCCGGCTCGAGCAGGACAACGCTCGACGTCGGCGGCAGGGGCTGATCGACGAAGTGCTCGGGCGGGATCCCGATCCCAGTCGTTACGACGAGCCGGGCGCGCCGGTCTCGGGTGATGGCTACACCGTGCTTGGCACGCTCACCGACCAGTTCGATCGCGCCAAGGGCAAGGCGAACGTCGAGGATGTGCTCATTCGGCATCCGGACGTCGACTGCATGGTCGGTCTCTTCGCGTACAACCCGCCGTTGATTCTCGAGGCGCTTGATTCGTCCGGTCGTCTGGGAGAGGTCATGGTCATCGCGTTCGACGAGGATGATGAGACCTTGCAGGGAATCAAGGACGGACACGTCGCGGGCACGGTGGTGCAGAATCCCTACGAGTACGGACGGACCTCGGTCGAGATTCTCGCGAAACTCGCTGGAGAAGAAGATCCGGGGATTCCCGCAGACGCCATGGTCGCCATTCCCGCACGGATCATTCAGGCGGCCGAAGTCGAAGCATTCTGGGCGGATTTGAAGGCCAAGACGGGCGGGGACCGGTAGCGAAGCCCGAAATGGACCCGTGGATTCGAATTGAGGACACCAACCGGATTCTTCGGAGATCCGATGTTGCTCGAGGCTCGAGACATCGTGAAGCGGTTCCCCGGCGTGACGGCGCTCGACGGGGTGTCGCTCCGAATCGAGCGGGGCGAGATCGTTTCGGTGGTCGGTGAGAACGGCGCGGGGAAAAGCACGCTGATGAAGATCATCGCGGGCGATCAGATTCCCGATCAGGGTCACATTCTGGTGAATGGCTCCGCCATGGATTTTCGCGAACCACGCGATGCGATGGCGGCCGGCATCGTCCTCATCCACCAGGAACTCAGCCTTGCGGACAATCTCGATGTGGGGGCGAACATCATCCTCGGCCGCGAACCACGTCGTGGTCCGTTTCTGGATCACCGTGCCGGACGAGAGGTGGCGAGAAAGGCCTTGAGAGCGGTCGGGCTCGCGGATCTCGAGCCCGGTCGCATGATCACCGGACTGGGGATGGGGACTCGGCAACTGGTCGAGATCGCCAAAGCCATGGCCACGGATGCCGCGGTGATCGTGATGGACGAACCAACTTCGAGTCTCAGCGACCGGGAGACCCTGACGCTCCTGGAGACGGTGGAACGTCTTCGAGCCGGAGGGACCGCGATCCTCTACATCTCGCATCGGCTGGAAGAGGTGTGCCGGATCTCGGATCGGGTCGAGGTGCTGCGCGATGGTCGACATGTCGGCACGCTTGGAGCCGGTGAGATCAATCGCGAGTCGATGGTGCGAATGATGGTCGGAAGAGATCTGGAGGTCGGTGATCTCCGCTCGGGGGTCGCCATTTCGACCGAAGGCCCACCGAGGCTTCGGGTCGCGGATCTCCGAACCCGACGTTTTCCCGACGAGGTGATCGAGCTTGAAGTTCGACCGGGAGAGATCGTCGCGCTCGCGGGTCTGGTGGGGGCGGGTCGTACCGAGTTCCTTCGTGGATTGGTGGGGATCGACCCCATCCTTTCCGGTCGGATCGAAATCGATGGACTGACGGTTTCGATCAGGAATCCCGGGGATGCTGCAGCGGCCGGCCTTGCTCTGGTCCCCGAGGATCGGAAGGACGACGGACTGTTTCTGGAGGAGACGATCGCGGACAATCTGGTGATCGCGGATCTCGCCGGGCAGGCCCGGGGTGGTGTCTTTCGTTCCCGAGCCCGGGAGCGACTGCTCGCGGATTCGCTCGTGCGGCGGCTCGGAGTCCGGCCGGCCCGATCGGATGCCATCACCGGTGGACTCAGTGGTGGGAATCAACAGAAGGTCGCGGTCGGACGCTGGGTTGCGTGCGAGCCTCGGATTCTGCTTTTGGACGAGCCCACGCGGGGAGTCGATGTGGGGGCCAAGGCGGAGGTCCACGCCTTGCTCGACCGATTGGCGAGAGCGGGCGCCGCGGTGGTGGTGGCAAGCAGCGAGATGGAGGAACTTCTGGCGGTCGCGGATCGCGTGGTGGTTCTTCACGATGGACGGGTCTCGGGTGAATTGCCCCGGCGAGAAGCGACCGAAGCGGCGATCATGGCGTTGGCCACGGGAACGACGGAATCCCGATCTGAAACTTCCGACGGAGAGGCGGTGGCATGAACGACTCTGGCTCCGATGATGCTCGAGACGACGTCGAAGTCGGATCGCAGTTCCGTTCACGAGGCTGGGTCTTCTCCGGATCGGGGAAGATCATCGGGGTGGGGATGCTTCTCGCGGTCACCTGCATCGCCACCTCGAGCTTCACGCCGTATTTTCTGACCGGCTACAACATCGAGAACCTTCTGCGACGAACCTCGTTGTTCGGGGTGATCTCGATCGGCGCAGCCTTCGTGATCATGGTCGGCGGAATCGATCTCTCCATCGGTTCCGTGATCGCCCTGGTCGGTTGCCTGCTTCCCTGGCTTCTGGTTCAACAGGGACTCGATCCGTGGATCGCAGTTCCACTGGTGTTGATTCTGGGGCCGGCGATCGGTCTTTTTCACGGAACGCTGGTTCGCGTTCTTCGACTGCAGCCGTTCATCGTCACGCTTTGCGGGTTGCTTCTCTATCGAGGCATCGCGCGGGGAATCACCGCGGATCAGACGGTTGGATTCCAAAACGGTTTCAAAGGACTCCGGTCTCTGGTCAGGCACCGATTCGAAATTCCCGGAGTGGAGACTTTCGCGATCCCCGCGACCCTGGTGATCCTGATGGTGATCGCGGCCCTTGCCATCCTCTTCCTTCGGACCACGGTCTGGGGAAGGCACATGCTCGCCACCGGTCGTAACGAGTCCGCGGCTCGGCACGGGGGCATCCGCACCGGGCGTCTGATCATCCTTGCCTACATGGTGTGCGGGGGTCTGGCCGGGTTCGGTGGCATGCTCTTCATCCTCGATGTCGGAAGCGCTCAACCCGCGGACTTCGGAAACTTCTACGAGCTCTACGCGATCGCCGCGGCGGTCCTCGGAGGTTGCAGTCTTCGTGGCGGCGAAGGGGCGATCATCGGCGTGATCATCGGCGCCGCGCTCATGCAGGTTCTCCAGAACGCGATCACCTTGATCGACTGGATCCCGGACACCATCCAGTACGCGGTGATCGGGGGGGTGATCCTCGCGGGTGCCGTCGCCGACGAGATCATTCGACGGACCGTCACGCGACGGCGTGGACTCATCGCCTGAATCGACCGGTGGATACGATTTCGCTCGAAACGAAGGTCAAGTCATGAATTCGGTCCGGATCGATCAATGGTCCGTCAAAATGGAAACCGCACATGAAGCACATCAGGACTCCGCTGCTCGCAATCATCGCCGTCTTCGTACTGGCGGGGTGTGACACCACCAGAGAGGCAACCATGGTCAACCAGCCGGAAATCGAGATCGTTCAAGACGGGGCCGCCGACGGTGCTCGACGAATCACGCTCCGAAACGGGCGAGGCATGGAAGTGGAATTGATGGAGCTCGGGGCGACGGTCACCAGGGTCGTGGTGCCGGATCGTGACGGTCGGCCGACGGATGTCGTTCTCGGCTTCGACACGATCCCGGAGTATCCCGAGAAGAGTCAGTATTTCGGCTGCACGGTGGGCCGGGTCGGAAACCGAATCGGCAACGGGTTTTTCGAACTCGATGGCACGGGATATGAACTGGCACGAAACAACGGCGAAAATCACCTGCACGGTGGGGTGGTCGGTTTCGACAAGCGGCGATGGTCGGCCGAAGCGATGGTGACCGGGAAAGGGCCTGGTGTCCGGTTCACCATGACCAGTCCGGACGGTGACGAGGGATATCCGGGGCGGTTGGATGCCGAGGTGGTCTACATCCTGACCGAGGCCGGAGAACTGGTGGTTGAGATGGGAGCGGTCTGCGATGCTCCCACGCCGGTGAACATCGTGCATCACACCTATTGGAACCTTGGTGGTCACGGCTCCGGTTCCGTCCTCGATGAGACCTTGCAGATCAATGCTTCGCACTACACCCCCGTCGATGCCGGCTTCATTCCGACCGGTGAAATCGCCGCGGTCGAAGGCACGGCATTGGATTTTCGGCAGCCCAGGACCATTGGCCGGGACATCGGGGCGTTCCCCGAGAACGGCGATGATCCGGGCGGCTACGACCACAACCTCTGCCTCGACGGGGATCCGGGCGTGATGCGGGAAGTGGCACGGCTTTCGGATCCGGATACCGGGATCGTGATGATCATCGAGACGGATCAACCCGGGATCCAGTTCTACACCGGGAACTTCCTGAACGGCATGGTGGGCAAGGGGGGTGTGGTCTATGACAAGTTCGGTGGTCTCTGCCTTGAGACGCAGGCCTATCCGGACTCGATCAATCGGCGAGGAGAACCCGGGTGGCCCGATGTCGTGATGCGGCCGGGGGAGAATTACGAGCACCGAATGGTGCATCGTTTCACGACTGAATGATCGTTGCGCGGTAGCCTTCTTCCAGCCGGAACCGCGGGTTCCGGCTCCCGTCCAGCCCGGAGACCCGCATGCGGCTCGTCATCGCAGCAGTCGTCGGAACGATCGTGGTCTTCCTCTGGGGTTTCTTCGCCGGCGGTGGACTCGGACTCTGGTCGAGCGAACTTCGGGATCTCCCGGAGGGCGCCGAGGCCCAGATCACGTCCGCGATTCAGTCCAATGTCCCCAGCACGGGTTCCTATCTGTTTCCGCCCCGCCCCCCGGTTTCGGACGGGGATGACGGCCAGGCGAGGCAGGCCTGGCAGAAGGCTGCGGAGAACGGTCCCACGGGAATCCTTCTGGTCCGGCCGAGTGGCGTGCGTCCGTTGGCCGCCGGGAGGTTGATCACCGGCCTCTCCCTGCAGTTCGCGGGTTCGCTCCTGCTGGCCGTGATTCTCTCGATTGCGGGAAGCACTGGAATCGGGTTCGGGGGGCGTCTGGTCCTGGGCCTGAGCATGGTGGCCTTCGCGGTCATCGCCGGAGTTCTAATTCCGTCGAACCAGATGCAGCTTCCCGCCGACTGGACTCGGTCCATGGTCGGTGAACCTGCCATCGGTTGGGGTTTGGCCGTCATTGCGATCGGCATCGCAGTCCGTTCTTCGCGAAGGACCGGCCGCCACCACGGTCGTCCTTGACTGCGGTCCCTTCAACCGCCCGCTTTGATTTTTCCTTCTTCAATCGATTGAATCCACGTTCATGAGCACGACGCGACGTTTTCAGGCCCCCAAGGGCACCCGTGATTTCCTCCCTGCCGAGCTGGCGGTTCGCCGGCACATTGAAAAGGCATGGCGGAATTCGTCGATTCTTCACGGTTTCGAGGAGATCGAAGGGCCGACGTTCGAAAGTCTCGGGCTCTACACCCTGAAGAGTGGGGATGGGATCGTCGACGAACTCTTCTCCTTTCGCCGAGCCGGCGGAAAGGATGACTATGCCTTGCGGCCGGAATTCACGCCCACGTTGGCGAGAATGGTGGCGGCCCGCGGGCCCGGTCTGCCGCGGCCGATCAAATGGTTCGCCATTCCCACGCACTTTCGAGCCGAACGGCCTCAGCGAGGACGGCTTCGTGAATTCGTTCAATGGAACGTGGACATGCTCGGATTCGACGGTCCCGAGGCCGACGCCGAAGTTCTTTCGGCGGGTCTCACGGCCCTCGATCAGCTTGGTCTGGATCCCACCGCGGTGACGGTCCGCTTGAGTCACCGGGATGCGGTCGCCTTGGCGCTCGAGGCTCTGGGGGTCTCTTCCAGCCAGATGCAGTCGGCATTCGAACTGCTGGACCGCCGGGACAAGATGGACGCGGCGGTCTTCACCGCCAAAGCCGAGGAACTCGGTCTCGATGTCGAGGGACTTGCGGCGTTCGATCGATTGGCAAGGACTCGGAAGCCGCTGCAGACGGATCTCTCGGAGATCTCTTCGGAATCCGGGATCCCGACTCATGCTCTGGGGCCGATGGAGGGACTGCGCGATGCGCTCGTGGACGCAGGGGTCGCGGAGTGGTGCCACTGGGATCTGGGAATCGTTCGTGGACTCGCCTACTACACCGGCAGCGTCTTCGAGGTCCATGAAAACGGGGGTGGCGAGCGAGCCATTGCCGGCGGTGGGCGGTACGACGGTCTGGTCGAGTTGATGGGTGGCCCACCGACGACGGCGGTCGGATTCGGCATGGGAGACGTGGTGGTCGGCCTCGTCTTGAAGGATCGTGGCCTGCTCGAGAACATCGCGGTGCCGTCACCCGAAGTGTTCCTTCTCGGCTCCTCGGACGTCAGTGATCAGGCGACCATCAGGGTGATGTCCATGCTCCGCCGGGCGGGCATCCACGCCCGCCGAAGCTATCGCAGCACGCGAAACGTCGGCAAGCTTCTGGGAGACGCCTCGAAGGCCGGAGCCCGGTTCGCCGTGATTCTCGGCGCTCGGACCGAGGAGGGGATGGTGGACCTCAAGGATCTCGGGGGAGGGGTCCAGGAAACCGTTCTGGTCAGCGATCTGATTTCCAAGATCGTCGAGTTGAGAGCTCAGAACGAGGCCGTGAGCCCTTGAGCACGTTCGCGGATCGTCTTCTGGTGGTCGCCGCCACGGATCGAGAAGCGGCGCCGTTTCGCGCCGTCGGTCTTGCCACCATCGTCACCGGCGTGGGCAGGGTCAATGCCGCGATCGCCACGACATTGGCGATCGCCGGGCGGCCGGAGCCGCCCGTGATCATCGCGGTGGGAATTGCCGGATCGCTTCCCGGCGGCGCCTCGGCCGCCATGGGTGCGTTGGTGATCGGAACCCGATCGGTCTACGCCGAGGAGGGGATCCTCACGCCCCAGGGATTCCAGACGATCGAAGAGATGGGCTTCCCCCTCGCCGGATACGTCGTGGGCAACGGGATCAAGTCGGAACCAACGCTCCTCGAACGACTTTTGAAAATGGATCCCTCGGCGATCCGGGGTCCGATCGCGACCGTCGCGACCTGCTCGGGTACCGACGAGCAGGCCCGTGAGATCGCCGCGAGAACCGGGGGGATCGCCGAGGCGATGGAAGGGGCCGCGGTCCTGCATGCCGCGAAGGCGATCGGCGCATCAGCGATCGAAGTTCGGGTGATCTCCAACACCACGGGAGACCGATCCCGGCAGGTCTGGGACCTTCCCAAGGCCTTCGATCGTCTGGCGGTCTTCGCCCGAACGCTCTCTCAGGGGTGACACTGGGCGTCCGTATCGAACCCGGGCCGTGCACGACCGATATTCGGACTTCGCGGCACGACCGTAACTCGGGACCGGATTTCCGTGCCGAGTGGCGATGACTGGGCCTCTCCGTCTCAACCGGGACCTCGGAAAGGCCGATCCGCTGGTGTGGAAGGGATCTTTCGGTCCCTCCGCCACCCGGAGACCGTCCCATGCACCTTCGAAGGATGTTCCAGAAGCCAGCGTCGCCGGTGGTGGCCGATTTCGGTGCATCGTCGGTGAAGCTGCTTCAGCTCTCCGGAGGCGACACTCCCGGGATCATCTCGGCCCAGTTGCTCGAGATCCCAGATGAGGCACGGGGCAACCCCGACCGAAGATTTGCATTCCTCGCCGAAGAACTCCCCGGGGTGCTCCGGCGGGGTGGTTTTCAAGGTCGCCGAGTCATGATTTCGCCGTCGAGTTCGCACTTCATCGTGCAGCAGACTCGAATCGAGGCCGACGGTCCCCTGAGCCCCGACGATCAGGTCAGGGCTGAAGTCGCGGGACGTATCGATTGTCTCCCGTCCGCCGTGGTCGCTCGTTCCTTTCCGATTCCCGGAAGTGAATGCGACCGCGTGGCGCTGGCGATAGCCAGGGAAGAAGTCATGCGGCACGTCGACCTGATGAAGCGTTGTCGCTTCAGCGTGGTCGGGGTTCAGCCGGATCACCTGCCGATGCTTCGCGCTTTCGATCACCTGCATCGTCGAGACGAGGATCGCAGCGTGGTGACGATGTACGTCGATGCGGGGTGGGGTGCGGTCAAGGTCGCGGTCGCTCGGGGCACGGAACTGGTCTTTGCTCGGATCGTCCATGTCGGGGGCCGTCAATTCGATGAGATCACCGCTGGACGCTGGGGTTGCACGACGTCCGACGCCCGGATGCGACGCATCCAGGAAGAACGTTCGATGATGAGCGAGCCGGATGTCGCCTCCCGGACGATGGAGTCCGAAAGCGGTCCCTCCGAGATGTCGGCGATCATGCGAGCGGGGCTCGCGAAGGCCGAACAGGAGGATGTCCGGAAGCGCGAAGCGGCGATGGCCGTGGTCGGCGAAGAACGCCGCACCGGCGGTCCGAATCCGTCCCTGGCTCCGCTTGGTCCCGCCAGTGTGGACGTCGAACTCGCGGAGGTGCACGACACCATCGCGGACGAACTTCTGATGTGCGCCCGCTACGCGCAGGCTGCGGTCGGAGGCTCCATCGATCGAATGGTGATGATCGGGGGTGAGTCCCACAGCCGGCGATTCGCCGGACGACTCGCCCGAAGAATGGGCATCAAGTCGAGCGTCGGTGATCCGCTTCGTCGGCTTCTGGCCGCCACTCCGGAAGGGGCGGGCATGCTGGATCCGACCGTGGAACATCCAGAATGGGCCGTCGCCTGCGGTCTTTGTGCGTGTGAATTGGAAGCCTGAGCGGATTCCCGCGACGGCAGTCGAAACCCAGGAGAGGTCCAATGGACAAGGTTCACGACAACGCGACGGGTTTTCTGCCCGACGACTACGTGAAGCAGCGAGCGGAGCGGCGTACCAACATCGCGGCCGTGATTCTGTTCGCGATCGTGATGGGAGGCGTCGCACTGGCCTACTTCGCCACCGATCGAACGTGGAATGGTGTTCGCTCGGCACAGGCCGAGGTCAACCTGCAGTTCGCCGAAGCGGGTGATCGCCGGGCGGAGATGGATGCCTACGAGCAGCGGGTCAACCGCATCGTGGACAAGGCCCACATCGCGGTCGGACTGCTGGACACCGTGCCGAGATCGAATCTGATGGCCGAGATCGTCAACCGCATGCCGGAAAAGCTGAGCCTCGTGCGATTCAACCTCGAGACCACGGAAATCAAGCCGCCCCGCGAGAAGCCGAACGTCGTGGGATCGATCTCGACCCGTGGCCCCGGATCCGAAGAGCCTTCCGAGGAGTCCCGCCCCGAGCCTCGTCGTTGGGCGACCACCATGGAAATCGAGGGGCTGGCCCCGAGTCTGGCCGAGATCTCGCTGTTCATCGATGCTCTGGTCGAAATGGAACTGTTCCGAAGGGTGCGACTGGATCACACCCAGGAGACGGAGATCGACGATCGCGGGATGCGTGAATTCCGGGTGCTCTTCGAGCTCCGGCAGGACGCGGATATTCGCTTGATTGAAGATCCGACGACCATCGCCAACGTGATCGAGGAGGACCCCTCATGAAACTTGGAATTCGAGAGTACGCCTTTCTCGCGGTGCTCACCGCGGTTCCCCTCGCGTCCTGGTTCTTCGTGTTCCAGCCGCGAAACGAGGATATCCGTCAGGCTCGGATGGAGATCTCCTCGATGGAGACGACCCTCGTCCGGCTGGAAGTGCTGACCGGCGCCGTCGGCGATGTCCGCTCGAGAATCGATGAGGCCGAAGCCCGGCTCTCCGACTTCGGCCGGATCATTCCGAATGCGGAGGAGGTCGAGGATCTTCTCGCCGAGTTGAACCGCATCGGTGAACGGCATCGTCTTTCGATCGAATCGATTCGCGCTCTCAAGCAGAGCGAATCACAGGGGTACATCGAGATTCCCCACCGTTTGAAGATCTCGGGTGACTTCGAGGGGATCTATCGATTCCTGACCGACCTCGAGCGACTTCCACGGTTGGTGCGGGTTCAGTCCCTGGAAGTCGATCGCAATCTCGTCGCGGCGGGCCGAAATGATTCGGAACGCCCGTACGGAACCCTGGATGCGTCCCTGGTGATGGTCGTCTATTGCGACGGCGGCAAGGACACGGAGGAACAAGGATGAATGATCAGGAACGTGAAGGTACGAACCCTGGAAGCATCGATTCCTCGATCGACGATCCCGTGGTTCGAGGCGGGTCCATCGACTTCTCCCTCGATGATGGATTCATCAACGCCTCGCAGGAGAACGGTCGGCGTCGATTCGATGCGGGAACCCTGGTCTTCGCCGGCGTGGTGTTCGCATCGGTGGTCGGACTCTGGTCGATGCGATTCCTCGGCCGAAGCAATGCCGATGCAACCCCGGTGAAGACTCGTCTCGAGACCATGGAGTGGATCAATCAGGCGGAAGCCGAAGGTGAACCGGTCCCGACCGGCGAGCTGGCGATCCTCGGAACGCTCGACAAGGATTCGCTGAACCAGCGGCAGATCGGCATGGATTCACTGCGAAACCAGAATCCGTTCCGGTACCACGGTGAGCCGGTCCCGGTGGACAAGCGTGACGTCGAAACCGAACCGCTGGTGCAGACGCGACCCGATGAACAACTGAAGGACGACTTCGAGGCCACCATTTCGTCCATCGGCCGCAAAATGAAGATCACCGCGATCCTCGCCCCGGATACCGAGCGGGCCCAGACCATCCTCAACGGGTTTCGACTCACGGTGGGGGATGATTTCGAGGTTCCGTTCGAAGGCCGCGAGTACGTCTTCGAAGTCGAAAGAATCGGTCGTGAGGGCGTGGTCTTCCTCGCCCGACTTCTCGAACCGGCGCATGAATTCCGGATCGATGTTCCATTGCACCGCGACTACTGATCCGACCGGGTCCTGACCGCTGGGCGTCGTCAACCGAATCGTGAGGGGAGCAAGCCTTGGGCCGCTTTGACATTGAACGACTACTTCGAGAACTCGGCGATCCGGTCGACGGTGAGCCAGGTGAATCGTCGGCCCCGAAGGTTTCTGGCGAGCGGACGACGCCGGTGGTGACGCCTTCATCCATCGACGACGCCGCGAATCCCACGATCCCGACTTCGCCTCTCGAGGCCAGGCCGGACGTGGTTCGCCCGCCGGATTTTCGAACTGGTGACGGATTGGGGGGCGAGATCGACCCGGGAATGGCCCTCGCCGGTGATTCGGTTCGACCCACCAGGCCGGACGATGCCTTGCGGGATCTCTACGTTCCGGAGGAAACGAGTGCGAATGGCGAGAACGATCCGGTTCGAGACATCGCCCTGATCGTCCATCAGGCCGGTGCCATCGATGCGGCTCAGTTGGAAAGCGTTCGTCGCCTGGCGGCGGGGTCGGCGGATCATTCGATGGCCGAGATCCTCATCGAACTCGGGGTTCCGGAACCCACGGTTCAGGCCGCGGTCGCGCAAGAAGCGAGGATTCCGTTCCTGCGGGTCGATCTCGATGCGATCGATCAGGCGAATCTGAAGCGGTTGGGTGCCGAGTTCTGTCGCGATCGACTCGTGGTTCCGTTGCAGAGCGACGGCGCTCGAACCATGGTCGGTACGACCGTGCCCGACGACGTCTTCCTGCTCGACGATGTGAAACGCCGGCTCGGAGTATCCGTGGTCCGGCACGTCCTGGTGTCGGTCCAGGAGATCGAAGCGACGATTCGGGGAATCCTCGGTGACGGTGACCCATCGGTCGGCGATGTCGAGGCCATCCTCGCGGACGTCGAAGAAGATGACGTCGAGGTCGAGAAGCAGGATGATGAAAGCAAGAATCTGGAGGCGGAGGCGGAGAGTTCGCCGGTCGTCCGGTACGTGAATCACATCATCCAGACCGCGCTCACCGAAGGCGCTTCGGACATCCACGTCGAACCGGGGGAGACCACGCTCAAGGTTCGAATGCGGATCGACGGCATCCTCTTCGAGATGATGACCCCGCCTCGCAAGATGCACAGCGCGCTGACCAGTCGAATCAAGATCATGGCCGATCTGGACATCGCGGAACGACGTCTTCCCCAGGATGGTCGCATCCGGGCGAACGTCTCGGGACGAAAACTCGATCTGCGAGTGTCCACCGTTCCGACGGCGCACGGCGAGAAGACCGTGATGCGAATCCTCGACGACCGAGCGATCCAGGTGTCGCTCGACGATCTCGGCTTTTCCGAGGACACGCTTCTGATCTGGAAGAAACAGATCGAACAGCCGCATGGAATCATCCTGGTCACCGGTCCCACCGGATCCGGGAAGACGACCACGCTGTATTCCTCGCTTCGCCAGATGGATCTTCCGCGCCTCAACATCTCGACGGTCGAAGACCCGGTGGAATACGCGCTCGAGGGCGTGACCCAGATCCAGACCCACAGCGCCATCGACATGACCTTCGGTCGAGCCTTGAAGGCCTTGCTCCGGCAGGACCCTGACGTGGTGATGGTCGGCGAGATCCGGGATCACGAGACCGCGTCGATCGCGGTTCAGGCCGCGTTGACCGGTCACCTCGTGCTCTCGACCCTTCACACCAACGATGCGCCGAGTTCGATCACGCGATTGATCAACATCGGGGTGGAACCCTTCCTGGTCGGAGCGGCCCTCAACGGGGTGCTCGCTCAACGGCTCGTACGGCGGATCTGTCCCGACTGTCAACGGGAGACGCCGATTCCCGAGGACACTCGTGAGTTCCTCGGAGTCCATGGAATTCACGCCGACGTGCTTCCCCAGGGCGTTGGTTGTGAGTCATGCCGTCAGACGGGTTATTCCGGCCGCCTCGGCCTGTACGAGCTGCTCGTCCTCGACGACCATCTTCGTGATCTCATCGCGTCGAATCCGAACGTCACCGAATTCCGCCGGATCTGTTGCGAACGCGGCATGGTCACGCTTCGTGAGGACGGATTTCTCAAGGTGGCCGACGGCCGAACCACGGTCGAGGAGGTTCTTCGGGTCACGGAAGCGACGATCTGATTCGATCCTCGACTTCAGATGAACGCGCAGATCACGAGTTGGATCCAGATCGCAGCCGCGAAGCCAAGTTTGAGGATGGTGCCTGCGACCCGGCCGGCGGCCGCACCGGTCGCAGGTTTGAGCGTCTCCTTGATCTTGACCCCATCTCGTGAAAGTTCTCCCACGAGAGCGCCGGTGGCCGCGCCCAGCGCGGCCCCGACGAGGGTGCCGATCAGCGGAATCAGAATCACGAACGTTCCGATCAATCCACCGACGAAACCGCCGACCACGGCACCAAACGTCCCGCGACGACTGGCGCCCCCGGCTTTGGCACCTGCCGCTCCGGCGAGGAACTCGACCAGTTCGGCAATGGCGGCGATCAGGATCGCGATGACGAAGGCCCAGACCCCGAACATGGGTTCCTCGTCTTGACGCCACGCCAGTTGGACGAGATCGGCGATGCCGGCCAGGCCGATGACCAGCCAGGTGCCGGGAAGACCGATGGCGGAGGTGAGGGTCAGAATCGCACCGATGAGGGCGAAGGCGATTCCCAGGGCAATGGTCAACACGGAGTGGCTCCATCCCGACTCGGGGCTTCCGTTCGGAGGGGCAGTCGAAGGAGTCGGGACCCACGGAGGCCACGATTTTCGAGCCGAAGGTGGTGAATATCGTCTGATTCGGACCAGGCGATATCGAATTCCAGCACTTCATCGCTCGTGGTCACCGGGCCTTGCGTCCGGCCCTGACGGAGAATCGTGGCTCGTCCGAGGGGGGGGCGAAGCTCGATTGTGAGGCCCGGATCACGATCGAGCCAGATTCGACGATGATTCTCAATCGGCTCCAGATCGAGCATATCCCCGATTTCAAGGCGATCAGGGCGGTTTTGGGTCCGCCACGTGAGGACATCCCGAGATTCCGTGGTGATCGCCGAGTCGAAAGAGATCTCCGTGGACGGTTCGAGCATCCAATCGAAATGAGGAGGGGGGCCATGGGGATCCGGCTCGTGCCGGATCAAAGTGGTTCGGAGGGGTCGAGAATGGGCATCCATGAGAATGGGGTCCGAGAGGTTCGCCAGTATTGGCGGAGCGCGGTCTGTTTGGTCGACTCCGTATCATGCGCCCAACCGAGCCCGTCTGTGGGCTGGGGTTTCACAGTTGGAGTCCGAATGGTCCATTTCAGCCTCATGAACCGATTCCGTCAGATTCGCCCCGTGGGAACCATCTCGGCCTTGGCCGTCCTCGCCGTGATGGTGGGGGTTCCCGTTGGTTGCGAAACCATGCCGGACACACCGACCTTCACGCTCCAGCGTGATGGTGATCACGAATTCGAATGGGGACGCTACGAGTCGGCTTCGGCCTACTACGAGCAGATCCTGAAGCGTGAGCCGGGAGACATCGATGCGCTCTCCATGAACGGGCGTTGTCTGCTCGAACTGGGGAAGCCCCGGGAAGCAGCGGAGAACTTTTCGATTGCGGTGGCAGGCAAGCCGGGTGACCGGACGCTCCTGCTCCTGCTTGCGAAGTCTCGCTTCGAGTCCGGAGAGTTCAACGAGGCTTTTGATCTGGTTCGCACCTGGGCGGTGGACAACAACGACTCCGTCGCCTGGATCACTCTCGCCAGATTCGCGCGGGAAAGCAATGATCCGGATACCGCGCGAGAGGCCGTGTTGCGAGCGATCGAGACCGACCCGGAAGGATCGGCCGAGCCGTACGTTCTGGCCGCAGAGATTGAAATGGACCTCGGTGACTCCACCGCGGCCCTTCGACGCCTTCGGCAGGCCTACGGACTCGAGCCTGGCAACCTGGACATCGCCGAACGGCTTCGTGCCTACGGGGAGATCCCGGGCCCGACACTCGTGCTTCCTCCCGGTTCCTGATCGCCTTTGTGATTCGCATGCCGCAGCCCGCCAGTGAACACCGACGCGAGGAACGTCCGGCCGAATGGCTGGCGATCCTTGCCCAGCTGGGCGACATCGCGCGGGTTCGCCTGCTTCGACTGGTCGAACAGGCCGAACTCGGCGTCGGAGAGCTGGCCACCGCGGCCCAACTTCCGCAATCCACGGTGAGCCGCCATCTCAAGGCCCTGCATGAGCATGGCTGGATCGTGAAGCGGAGCGAAGGCACGGCCAGTTTCTACCGCTTGTTGCCACAGGCCCTGGATCCCGATCTGCGTCGGCTTTGGGAGACGACCCGCGATCGGGTCGCCGGCGGACCGGGCTTTGCAGACGACGACACCCGTCTGGGTGAGGTTCTGGCCAGTCGTCGAACCGACTCTCAGGCATTCTTCGGGCGGGTGGGTGGCGAGTGGCACGAAATGCGTCAGGAGCTGTTCGGCACCGGGTTCGGACTGGAGGCCATGCTTGGTCTCCTGGATCCGGACTGGGTGGTGGCCGACCTTGGCTGCGGTACCGGTGATGCCGCGGAACGGCTCGCTCCGGTGGTCCGCGAGGTCATCGCGGTCGATCGTGAACCCGCCATGCTGCAAGCGTGTCGAAAGAGACTC
Organism: Phycisphaerae bacterium; assembly: GCA_002683195.1. The sequence continues at coordinate 14,244 of NYSW01000043.1, read as the reverse complement.
GGGAATCGAGACAACATTCGGTTCGTCGAGGCCGAACTACTGTCTCTGCCGCTCGAGAATGCTTCGGTCGATGCGGCGGTGATCATGCTGGTGCTGCACCATCTTTCAGATCCGGCGTCGGTGCTCACCGAGGTCTCGAGAGTGCTTCGCCCCGGAGGTCGAGTCCTCGTGGTCGACATGGTCAGTCACGAGCGCGAAGAATACCGACACGACATGGGTCACCAGCATCTGGGGTTCGACGAATCCGTGGTTCGCAGCTGGGCGATCACCGCAGGATTCGATCGATCGACCTGGAGACGTCTTCGACCCTCTCCCGGAGGACGAGGGCCCGGGCTCTTCGCCGCGGGCCTGTTCAAGGCTTGAGTTCGCCGGGCGATCCGTGGGCTCAGCCCTTCATCGCCTTGTTGATCGTGGCGATGGTCTTTCTGGGGTCGGATTCCGCTCGACTTCGGCAACCACCGCAGCAGGTGCCGACGGCCTGATCGCTGATCACGAACCAGTTCGCCTTCGCCGAAAGTTCCCGCCCGGTCATCGGGCAGTTCTTGTTGACACCGGCGGCCTTCGCTTCCGCGATGACGGCGGCGTCGAGGATCTTGATGTACTTCGCGGGATCCTGCGAGAACTTGCGAACGCAGCGGGTGCAACACAGTCGAATCAGTCGGTTCCGTGAGACCACGAGCTTGCAGTCCCTGGCCTCGGCGCCGGTGGGGCTCGGCAGCGCCTCGTCGGCCATGATCAGGCAGGTCGCGGTCTTGGGATAGCGGGGAAGTTGCTGGGCGATGATCAGTTCGTCGACCGCCGGGATGTACTTGCCGGGCTGCTTCTTGAAGGCACCGAGGCAACGGTTGCAGCAGAAGCGAAATTCGCGACCGGCCTGAGCCTTGTCGCCGGCGCCGTCGTGGATCAGGACCTTCCCACCGTCGGCGGGGAGGGGTTCGCCGCTCATCGCGCACACTTCAAGGAGGTAGGGGGCTCCCACGCGCGTCGGAGTGGCAGCGGCCTTGGCGGGGTCGTCTGCGGGGGTGGCCACGACGAGGCTGAGAAGCAGGGAAAAAGCGAGGGTGGCGATCGTGGTCATGGAGGCGGTCCTTGAGTGTGAAAGATCGTTCGAGAAGATACCGATCTTTGAGGCACCTGCGGGGATTGGTCCTCGTGATCATTGACTGGCCCCCGTTGGCGGGCGTAGACTTCATCCATTCATCGGTTCAATGGATGAATATATTCTGGGTTCGCGAAACCAAGGTTTCGAACGCCTCGAAAAAGTCATCTGAACCCATTCTCAGTCACCCTTGCGTCAACTGGAGCCTCCCCTTGACCGCGACCGCCTCCGAAGCCGGAACCTTTCTCTCGACCGGCCTGCCCCTGTTCACCACCCTGCCCTACAAGGTGCGTGACCTCTCCCCCGAGACGGTTGCTTTCGGCCGCAAGGAGATGGACCTCGCCGAGCATGAGATGCCCGGTTTGATGGCCCTGCGGGCGGAATACAAGGGCAAGAACCCGCTCAAGGGTGCTCGAATCACCGGCTCGCTCCACATGACGATCCAGACTGCGGTCCTGATCGAAACGTTGGTCGAGCTCGGCGCCGACGTTCGCTGGGCGAGCTGCAACATCTTCTCGACCCAGGACCATGCGGCGGCCGCGGTCGCGGTCGGCCCGAACGGCACGGCCGACGATCCGTCGGGCGTCCCGGTCTTCGCGTGGAAGGGTGAGACGTTGGAGGAATACTGGTGGTGCACCTTCCAGGCCTTGAACTGGCCCGGCGGCGAAGGCCCCAACCTGATTCTCGACGACGGCGGGGACGCAACGCTTCTGGTCCACAAGGGACTGGGCTTCGAACAGGCCGGCGGCGACGTGCCGAGCCCCGATACCACCGACAATCCGGAATTCAAGTGCGTCTTCGGACTGCTCGAAGCCATCAAGAACCAGAAGTCCGATTACTGGACCCTGTCGGCCCCGAACATTCGCGGCGTGAGCGAAGAGACCACCACTGGCGTCCATCGGCTCTACCAGATGGCCGAATCCGGAGAACTCCTGTTCCCCGCGATCAACGTGAACGATGCGGTGACCAAGAGCAAGTTCGACAACCTCTACGGTTGCCGTCACTCGCTGGTGGACGGCATCATGCGAGCCACCGACGTCATGCTTTCGGGCAAGGTCGCCGTGGTCTGCGGCTACGGCGACGTCGGCAAGGGTTGTGCCCAGAGCCTTCGTGGCCAGGGTTGCCGGGTCAAGGTCACCGAGATCGATCCGATCTGTGCCCTGCAAGCGGTCATGGAAGGCTTCGAAGTCGTCCGGCTCGAGGACGAAGTCGACTCCGCCGACCTGTTCGTCACCACCACCGGCAACTTCAACATCATCACCGCCGCCCACNTGGCCAAGATGAAGCACAACGCGATCGTGGGCAACATCGGTCACTTCGACAACGAGATCGACATGGCAGGCCTCGAGTCCACCAAGGGCATCGAGCGAATCAACATCAAGCCTCAGGTCGACGAATGGAAGTACGAGGACGGCCACTCGATCATCATTCTCGCCGAGGGCCGGCTTCTCAACCTCGGNTGTGCGACCGGTCACCCGTCCTTCGTCATGAGTGCGTCGTTCACCAATCAGGTGCTCGCCCAGATCGAACTGCATGACAACGCCGAGAAGTACGACCGGACGAGCGTGGTCACGCTTCCCAAGGAACTCGACGAGCGGGTCGCTCGTCTTCACCTCGGGCAGCTGGGTGCGAACCTCACCGAGCTCACCAAGGAGCAGGCCGACTACATCAACGTACCGGTGGACGGCCCCTACAAGCCCGGTCACTACCGCTACTGAATTCCGGTCGACTCCACCGGAAGGGCCGCGTCCGACACGGCCGCCCGGTGAACCGAGGCTCTGATCAAGCACGGGCGGCAGGCATCCAAGCCTGCCGCCCGTGTTCTTTCGTTCGGAGAACCTCGAGCAGGTGTGATGANCGTCGGGGTTAGAATTCGACCACATGGGTGCTGATCTCCAAACCCGAACCCCATCTTCCGGACCGCCTCTGCGTCGTTTGTTCCGGTACGCGCGGCCGTTCCGCCGCCGCATCGCCTGGGCGACGCTCTGCTCGATTCTCAACAAGATCTTCGACCTGGCACCACCTTTCATCATCGGTGCCGGTCTTGACGTGGTGGTGCAACGGCAGGATTCGCTGGTCGCGAAGATGGGTTTTCCGGATCCTTTCCACCAGCTCCTGATCCTCGGAATCGCCACCGTGGTGATCTGGTCGTTCGAGTCGGTCTTCGAGTGGTTGCTCGGCGTCGCNTGGCGCAATCTCGCTCAGGCGATCCAGCACGAGGCCCGGGTCGACGTCTACGGNCATGTCCAGGGTCTCGAGATGCGGTGGTTCGAGGATCGATCCACCGGTGGGCTGCTCGCCATCCTCTCGGACGACGTGAATCAACTGGAGCGTTTCCTCGACGGGGGAGCGAACGACATCATCCAGCTTGCGGTGACCGCGATCACCGTGACCGTCGCCTTCTTCATCATTTCGCCGGAGGTCGCGTGGTTCGCGATGATTCCGGTACCGATGGTGATCGGCGGTTCGCTCTGGTTCCAGCGGAAACTCGAGCCGAGGTATGCCGACGTCCGTGAGAAGGTCGGGGACCTGAACACGCGACTGGCGAATGCGATCTCGGGCATCGCGACGGTCAAGAGTTTCACGGCCGAGCGAAATGAATTGGAGCGGGTGGAGAACGAAAGTTCGGAATACGCGGCGCGAAATCAGCGAGCCATCGTTCTGAGCGCGGCCTTCAGTCCCCTCATCCGGATCGTCATCATGGGGGGGTTNCTGGTGACCCTGCTGGTGGGTGGTCGAATGGCGCTCGACGGGACCCTGGCGGTCGGAGCCTTCGGCCTGCTCGTCTTCCTGACTCAGCGTCTGCTCTGGCCCTTCACCCGGGTCGGTGCGGTACTNGACCTCTACCAGCGTGCGATGGCCTCCACCCGTCGGGTGTTGGATCTGCTGGACGTCGAACCCCAGATCATCGATGGCTCGAAAGCGGCTCCGATCGACGCGGTCCGGGGCCGGGTCCGGTTCGATGACGTCCGCTTCGCCTACGACCCCAAGGCGCCGGTCCTGCGAGGTCTTTCGCTCGACTTCCCGGCGGGCGAGACCACGGCGATCGTCGGATCGACCGGGGCCGGCAAGAGTACGATCGTCAAACTTCTGCTTCGGTTCTACGACGTCTCGGATACCGGGGGAGCGATCTCGCTCGACGAGTCGGACGTTCGGGATCTCCGGCTCGGCGACTTGCGGCGGGCGGTGTCCCTGGTCAGTCAGGACGTCTACCTCTTCGAAGGCACGGTCGCCGAGAACATCGCCTACGGATGGCCCGGACCGGACGAGGATCCCACCCACTGGACCGAGCCACCGTTCAGCCGGATCATCGAGGCCGCCACGCTCGCAGAGGCGCATGACTTCATCATGAGTCTTCCCAACGGCTACGACACCATCGTGGGCGAGCGGGGGCAGAAGCTTTCNGGTGGTCAGCGGCAACGGATCGCCATGGCGCGGGCGGTGCTCAAGGATGCACCGATCCTGATCCTCGACGAGGCGACCGCCAGCGTGGACAACGAGACCGAGGCCGCGATCCAGCGGTCGCTCCGGACGATCTGCGTCGGACGAACCACGATCGTCATCGCCCATCGACTGTCCACCGTGCGGAACGCCTCCAGCATCCACGTCCTGGACCGGGGGCGGGTCGCCGAGCGCGGAACCCACGACGAACTGGTCGCACGGAACGGAATCTACGCCCATCTGTGGCGGGTGCAGACCGGGGAGATCGCCGCGGAGTGAACGGTGATCAGGGCCCGGGGCGAAGGATGACTTCCCGGCCGGTGGGCGGGGTCCCCCAGGAACGCACTTCACCTTCCCGGGTGTGGACGCTCAGCGTCTCCCCTCGATCATCGATGCGGATGTCCACGGGTTCGCCCGGAACCGGACCCAGCGAGCAGAGGGGGCGACCGGTCCGGACATCGATGATGTCGATGATCCCGTCGCTGCCCAGGGCGGCCAGGTGACGACGATCGGGGTGCAACGCCAGGCCGATGATCTTGGTTCTCCGGAGTTGGGCCGACCAGCGTGGCTGGTCGGCTCCGGACAAGTCGGAATGACACGACACGCTTCCTTCGTGGTCTCCGGCGTACCACGAACGGTCCACGGGATCGATCGCGATGGAGAGCAGCCACCCGTTGTCGGGGCCGGTACGACGGAGGATCCGTCGCGGATCCCTCGCGTCATGCAAGGTCCCGTTCGGGGTACCAAGCAGCAGCGAAGCGCCATCGATCGTGTCGGGGACCTGGAAGATCGCGTAGGTGCTGGTCTGGAAATCCGGCAGAATCTCTCCGGATGTCCGGTCCTCGTGCGGCACGGAGAGGCGCTCGTGATGAAAGCGCCCGTCTTCCTCCAGGCGACCGAGGTGGGACTGCTTCGAATCATCGAGCCAGAGCACGGCTCGGCCATCGGAGGCCAGCCGGATCTGGCTGATGTTCGTCGCGGTGTCCGGGCCGAGGAGCAGGTGTTCGGTCCGATCCTGNTCGATGCCGATCATCCCTCGATCACTGGTCGCCACCACGGCCAGNAGGGCGATGGCCTCGGTGGACTCATCCGGGGTCCGACGGGTCGTGTCGGCCACCGCCGCGGCGCGGACTTCCGGCGACGTCGAATTCGATTCATCGGATGAAATCATGAACANCTGGTCGGAGGCGATGAGCCAGCGNCCGTCTTCGAACCGGAGTTCCGAATTTCCATCGGGTGAGCGGGCNTAGACCCGTCGGCGGGGATGGTCGGTGGGGAGGTCGGGGGCGTCGAANCGGACGATCCCTTCCCGTTCGGTCGAGACGATGAGGGCGTCCTGGAACCACACCGACGACCACGTCGGTCCGCTTGCGTCGCTCATGGAGGCCAGGAGATCGCCGGACATTCCGTCGTGGAGATGGACTCGTCCGTCGCGTCCAGAGAGGGCGAGGAGCGAACCATTGGACTGGAAGGCCGCGTTCCAGATCATGTCCCGCGGCCCTTCGAGTCGGACCGGGAGGAAGGGAGCGGCATCAGGATCGCGGTTCGGGCGGGGGTCGAACAAGGTCGCTCGGCGGGAACCGATGGCGACCGCCCGCGTGCCGTCCGGTGCCATGACGATTCGATCGACCCGCCTTCCGAGTTGAAAAAGGGAGCGGGACTCCGCGTCGGCGAGGAGGTCGAGCCGACGGATCCCGCCACGATTGGTGCCGATGATCAGCGTCTGCTGGTCGGCGGCCGTGATGGCGGTGATTTGACCGGGGACCGCGGTCGGAACCACGATCGAGGCTGGTCGGTCGGACCGCAGATCGTCCAGCTCGTGCAGTTCGACCGAGGTTCCGTCCGGTGAGATGGCCAGGCGTCCATCCGGAAGATAGGCGGCCGGCCAACGACGTTGTCGGAGTTCGGGTGGACACCGGACCGCGATCGAAGTCGCCTCGACCGGGGCGGCCGACTGGAGATCGAATTCGACCACCGAGATGCAGCCCCGGCTGTCGACGGCGGCGAATCGAATCGTCTGGCCATCGGAGGTGGGATCGACCGCGAGCAGCACGAACTCACCGCCCGGCGCGTCCTGTTCTTCGAGGTAGGCCCTGGTTTCGCCGTCGGCGAGATCGACCAGGCCGAACTGACTGCTGCCGAGGGTGACCGCGAGACTGGTGCCGGGAACCGTCTGGAGGCCGTAGAGATTTTTCCGTTGGCCCCAGTCCCCCAGCGGGGTGAAACGTCGGGGCACGCTGGAACGAAGCAGATCCGCGGCGAAATCCCGAGTGGACCCCTCGGGGAGGGTNGCGAGGAGTTGTCGGGCGGTGGGTGCGTCACCCCGGGCGATCGCNGCNTCCGCGAGNNCGAGGATCGCCTGCCGACGGGTCNGGGTGGTGGTTTCGTACATCACCGAGTTGGCGACCAGCCCGACGATCGAGGCCACNACCAGCAGGGCGGAGAGTCCCAGGGCGAGGGGATTGCGGGAGATGAACCCTCGGAACTCCTCGAGGATTCCCGGGTGCCGGGCATCGACCCGTTGGGAGCGGGCGAGGGCTCGAAGATCCCGAGCGAACGCCGCCATCGATTCGTACCGATCTTCGGGTGAGCCGGCGAGGGCCTTGGTGAGTACGGCGGTCAGATCCCGATTCGATCGACCCTTGCCNTCCGGAACGCGGACCGCATGTCGCTGGATCGCGGAGATCATGCTCGCGGTGGTGGCGGTCCGGCCGTAGGGACTCGCGCCCAGCAGGAGTTCGTAGGTCAGGACNCCGAGACTGTAGATGTCGGCTCGGGCATCGATGTCGCGATTGGAGAGCTGCTCGGGGGCCAGGTACCGGATCGTGCCCAGAAGATCTCCTTCACGGGTCATGCTTTCCCGGTCCGCGGCGTCGAGAAGTCGAGCGATGCCGAAGTCGATGACCCGGACCCGGCCACTTGATCCCACCAGGATGTTCCCCGGCTTGAGATCACGGTGGACGATGCCTCGAAGATGTGCTTCATGAATCGCGTCGGCNACGGTGGCGAGGGCATCGAGTCGTCGTTGCCGGGACCAGTCATCGCGTTCCGCCGCGACCGAGATCGGTCGGGCTTCGGGTACCAGTTCCATCGCGATCCACGGCATCGGCCGGCCGGCGGCGTCGTCAAGGCCGCAGGAATGGATGCTCACGATCGCGGGATGTCGGATGGTCCCCTGGAGTTGCGACTCGGCCACGAAGCGATCACGGNCGGATGGATTGGCGATCGTGGTGCGAAGGATCTTGATCGCCACCATGCGTCGAGGATGGGTCTGCTCCGCGAGGTAGACCGTGCTCTGGCCGCCGGTCGCCAGTGGCTCGAGGATTCGATAGCCGGCGATCTTAGGATGGCCCGGCGTGTGGCCGAGGTCCAGGTCGAAGGTCTCGAGCAGTGCTTCGTTCGCGGTTTCCCGATCTTCGGGTTCATGGGCCAGCAGGGAGATGATCTCTCGGGCTCGAGCCGCATCGTTGGTCTGGAGCGCCGCGATCGCACTCGCCCGGTCTTNTGGAGGCAGGGCCGCGATTCGGTTGAAGCAGTCGGAGAGGGATTCGGCGGGCATCAAGTNTGGTGTGGTTGAAGAGAACGGTGAGGTCACGCGGGCATTCGGCTAGGCCTCGGATCTGATGTCGAGTTCCCGNCGGAGCCACGTTCTCGCGAAATGCCACTTCTGATCGACCCAGCGAGGAGATCGGCCGAGCGACGCCGCGGTCTGGGCGATGGTCATGGAGAGGAAGTAGCGATGTTCGGCCACTTCCGCCTCGACCGGATGCTGTTGCCGGAATCGTTTCATGGCCGCCAGCAGTTCGGGGATGGCGAGCGAATCGACCGCGTCGAGGGTCTCCAGCTCGCCGGCGGCGATCTCCATCGGAATTCGTTTCCAGTCACCACCGCGTTTGCGGGCCGAACGCTTGCGGTGTTCGTCCACCAGGAACCGCTCGGCGGTGCGGACGATGGCCCCCCAGAAGTAGCCTCGATGGGACCATTGGCGTTCCCCGTCTTCGGTGATCTTCCGCGCGTCGATGGTGGAGAAGAGCCGCAACCAGATCTCGGAGATGATCATCGTGGGCTGGAGATCGTTGGCCTGGGATTCCTTCGCGACGAGTTGTTCGGCAAGCCGCCGGGTGTCGTGCTGGAAGTATTCCCAGGCGAGTCGCTTCGCGTCATCGTCACCTCCACTGGCCTTGGCCAGGACCAGCGTGATCTCGCCGGGATCGGGAGTGGGAAGCGATGCGAGATTCGTCATGCTCCAAGCGTACCGTGTGGCGGAGCCAGAACCAGCACCGGCTTGCCGCGAGGCGGCAAGCCGGTGAGTTTCAGTATTCGAATGGCGGTTTGTGGCGGANAAGCCTCAGGCCATCTCGACCAGCATGCTGACGGCGTTCCCGCCGCCGAGGCAGAGGCTGACGATGCCTCGCTTGCCGCCGGTGCGCTTCAGTTGGTGCAGCAGGGTGACCAGCACGCGGGCGCCACTGGCCCCGATGGGGTGTCCCAGGGCGATGCCGCCGCCGCAGATGTTGAGCTTCTCTTCGGGCACGCCGAGGTGCTTGATGTCCGCGAGCACTTGGGCCGCGAACGCTTCGTTGATCTCGAAGAGGTCGATGTCGNCNACNGNNANNNCGTTCTTNNCGAGNAGGGCNTNGATGCCNACNGCCGGGGCGAAGAANANNTNCTTNGGNNNNACGCCNGCNGTGTTGTANTCGACGATNNTCGCGANNATGGCGGCACCCAGTTCGCTGGCCTTCGCGGCACTGGTGACCACGACCGCGGCGCCGCCGTCGGAGATCTGGCTGGCGTTGCCCGCGGTGACCGAACCGTCCTTGATGAAAGCCGGGCGAAGCTTCGCGAGGGAATCAGGAGTCGAGCCCGGGCGGAAGCCTTCGTCCTGTTCGACGCCGGCGCGAGCCTTGCACTGCTCGGCGGACATCGGGACGACTTCGGTCGCGAAGAGGTCGTTGGCCCAGGCGGCTTCCGCTCGGTTGTGACTCTGAGCGCTGAAGCGATCCTGTTCTTCGCGGGTGATGCCGTGGGCGTCGGCGACCCATTCCGCCGCGTTCCCCATCGGCCACTTCTCGAAGGCACAGGTGAGGCCGTCCGCGGCCATGTGATCTTCCATGGTGGTCGGGCCGTACTTCACGCCTTCGCGGACGCGAGCGAAGTGGGGGGCTCGGTCCATGTTCTCCATGCCACCGGCGACCGCCACGTCGATGTCCCCGGCCTTGATCGCGCGGGCGGCCTGCATGACGGCTTCGAGTCCGGAGCCGCAGACCTTGTTGATGGTCACCGCGGTCACGGTGTCGGGGATGCCCGCCGCGAGGGCGGCTTGTCGGGCCGGGTTCTGGCCCACGCCGGCCTGCAGCACGCAGCCCATGAAGACCTCGTCGATCGCACTGGTCGGAACCGATGCGTCAGCGATGGTGGCTTCGATCGCGACTCGGCCGAGTTCGGGAGCCGGGACTCGGGAGAGTCCGCCGAGAAAGCGGCCGATGGGGGTCCGGCGGGCGGCGAGAATCACGGGCTGGTTGGCGTCGGTCGACATCGGTGAAGGGTCCGCTAGNNGNTTGATGNGGGCGACGCATGATATCCGGNCGAGCNGGCTCNAATCNCCCNNNAAGATNANGGAAACGGNCGGGGATGCTGGTTTCCAGACCNCNNNGTCGCCGATATGNCNCNGTATGAGNGATGCCGATCTCGTCCANGACAATCTNGTNAGCCTNCAAACCCACGTTCTGGGCGAGGANGCCCGNCANCCNGGGGCCGAGGGNGANCTCTCNTGGATCATCTCCGCGATTTCGCTGAGCGGGAAGACGATCGCCAACAAGGTTCGCCGAGCCCGACTGGACGACGTCCTGGGATCCCACGGGACCGAGAACGTCCAAGGCGAGCAGCAGCTCCGGATGGACGTCATCGCGAACGAGATCTTCATGCGGTGCCTCGGTGATCGAGCCTCGATCGCGGTNCTGGCCAGCGAAGAGGACGAGGAACCCCGGATTCTTCGGCGGTCTGGCGACGGCGGAAAGTATTGCGTGCTGTTCGATCCGCTCGACGGTTCGAGCAACCTCGACAGTGCGGTGGGGGTGGGGACCATCTTTTCGGTGACCCGGAACGACGCCGACGAGCTCGATGGCGAACGCACGGTCTGCCGACCGGGCACCGAACAGGTTGCTGCGGGCTACATCCTCTACGGGTCCAGCACGATCATGTGCCTGACCACCGGAAACGGCGTGGACATGTTCGTCCTCGACCAGGCGATCGGTTCGTTCCTTCGGGTTCGAACCAACGTCCGCATGCCCGATGCCGGTGCCGTCTATTCGGTGAACGAGGCGAACGCGTCGAGCTTCCCCGAGGGATACCAGCAGTACTTGAAGAACGCGCACGCTTCGGGATACTCGAGTCGGTACATCGGATCGATGGTCGCCGACGTGCATCGCACGTTGATTCGNGGCGGTGTCTTTCTCTACCCGCCGACCGCGAAGAATCCGGTCGGCAAGCTCCGTCTTCTCTACGAAGCGAACCCCATGGCGATGCTCATCGAACAGGCCGGCGGCCTGTCCTACAGCGGTGACATCCGNACCCTCGANGTNCAGCCCGAACGACTGCACCAGCGGGTTCCCGTGGTGCTCGGATCCCGAGCCGAGGTCGAGAAGGTTCGTTCATTCGTCTGATCCACCGCGTCGGGCGGAACGTCGATCACGGAAAGCGAAGTCGAGCCGCACCCTTCTCGGTGTCGGGNGCGTCGTATCGCGCTTCGGGATGTTCGGCGCACCAGCGTCGGATCATCTCCGTCTCGCCCGGTCGGTCCGCGTCGTCGGCAAGCACGATCGCCCCGGGACGAAGATGCGAATGAAAGCACGGCAGGGCGGGATACCGGGCGATGGGCCCGAGACGTCCGGGAGGGCCGTCGACCACCAGCAGCGAGATCGGGGCGAGGTCGTCGAAGGTCGANGGGTCGTACCACTGGAAGGTCGTTCCNTCGATCTCGTGCGGCACCAGNGGAGCGTGGACCACGGTGGCGAACGCNGTGAGGTCGTGGCGATCGAGCAAGGCGTTCGTCTTCGCCGCGTATCCGGCGTCGTGTTCGTGACTGGTCACCCGGGCGNTCTGCGGATCGGCCCCCAGTCGCTTCAGGGTGTAGGCGGCGGTGAGGGTCGAGAGTCCGCTGGAGGCTTCGACCACGTGCAGGTCGGTCAGGCCGTCGCGGCGGGCGAGGTCGAGAATCGCTTCGACCTCGAGCATCAGGAAGTCCGGAGACGCGGCCCAGCCCCGGGTGGGCGGGAATGGTGCGTCCGGGCGAAGGAAGGCCAGGAGCGACGTGAGGGTCTCGGACTGNCGAAAGAGCATCTCGGCATGCGTCCGTTCGTCGCGNATGCCCTCGGCCAGCTTCTGCAGGACCGATTGCAGGGCGGCCACGTCGATGCCCGCCGCGGGANCGGCCGGGGGGGAAGTCTCGAGGGGGGAGCTGGAAGTCGTCACGTCATGGATTCCGGGGGCTGTCTGGGCGCGGTCTGGGGTCGANCTGGAGTCGGTCTGGGTTCGGTCTGGGTTCGATCTGGNGGATCGAACATCCCTGTGCTTGGTGATCATCGGACGAAAACGCCGCCCGGCCTCAAGAGAAGGCCGGGCGGCGATGGGTGTTTCAGCGGAAGGTCGGGGCCGGAGGCCTATTCGAANCGGCCGTGGTCCTTGATCGCGAAGTCNTTCATCACGGCCANTTCGGCGGCGGAAAGGTCGTCGACCCGTCGGAAGCGTCCGATGATCGGGGCGGGATCGTCCATCGCGAGCTTGCCCAGCACCTCGGCCTTGTTGGCGAGGATGCCTTCGAGGTCGCAGGTGGTGTTGCGGGCGTGGCCGGACGGGTACATCACGAGGCCCGAGTCGAGCGTGCGGCCGTCGGTGGTCTCGATGACGACGGAGGTCGGGATGCCGTCGGGGTAGCGGTCGTCGTAGTCCTGGCCGCCGTGGGTGAATTCGATCTTGTCCATGAGGCCGCGGGTTTCGGGACGGAAGATCGCGGTCGCGTCGAACTCGTAGGGGGTGAGGATGAGGGTCTTCCACATCGCATCGTTGCCTTCGGCGATGGTGCCCGAACCCTTCTCGCCCGCCTGGTCGATCGCCTTCTGCAGCAGCGTCGAGACGATGTAGGCCATCGAGTGGTCGGCGCTCTGGCGGGTCTTGGGATCTCGCTTGGCAGGGTCGCCGATGATTCCGAACGCCGGCTCGTAGGCGACGATGCGGATCGTCTTGATGAGGTCGGGGTTCGCGAGGAGTTCGGGGTTGGCGGACACCAGGTCGATCATGCCCTGGAGGGCGCCGGCGGACTGGTGCTCGTAGAGGCCGAGCTTGAAGTGCATGCCCATGACCGCGAAGTCGTCACCGCTGTGGCTGAGCACCAGGTCGAACGGGGCGTCACCGTCGGTGGGTTCGAACTGTCGCCAGATCGCCTCCGGGTTTCGGAAGATGTCTCGGGGGCCGAGGAAGCCCTTCATCGATCGCATCATCGCCAGCACCGCGACCTCGGTGGAGATCGCCGCGGACGCACCCTTGGAATCCGACAGCTGCTTGCCGGCCCGGATTGCCCGCCACGGGATGAAGTGGGCGACGGTCATCCCGATCGCGGATTCGATCTGTTCCGCGGTGGCGCCCATCATCGCGCCGTAGACCGCGGCGGAGGCGATCGCCCCGTGCACCACGTGGTCGATCCGGTAGCTCTTGAGGCTGAACACTTCGGCGAGGCGACCGCGGATCTCGTCGTGGAGGATCATGCCGCGAAGGGCGGCGGCGCCGTCCTGGCCGGAGAGTTGCGCCGCGGCGACCGGGACCGCGTAGAAGTCGTTGTGGCCGAACTCACCCGCGGTGTGACCCAGCGCGGGGTTGTAGCCGAAGTTGGTGCCGTTGGAGTCCCACTCGCGGACCGCGGAGCAGTTGGCGGCGATCGCCTTCTCGGGGCAGACCGCGGTGGTCGAACCGAAGACGGTCGCGCCGCCCGCCCTCGGGTATTCCGCCGCTTCTTCACGCAGTACCAGCGGGGCGTTGGTTCCCAGGGCGATCGCGGAGACACCGCATACCGCGGCGTCGGCGAAGAACTGTCGCGTCTTGTCCTTGACCGCTTCGGACGGTTCGCCGTGCCCATCTCGCATGAAGCGGATCGCGAACTCGGCGATGCCAAGGGCCTGGTTGGTGTCCCGGGCGAGCACGGTGGCGGTGGCGGGATCGGCGGTGACGGTCATCGAAGAACTCCATGGTCGGGTGAAGAATGGCAAGTCGTGGCGGGATTTGGCGGAGCAAATCGCCGCGTCGCAGAACCGTACATCGTAGCGGAGACCGGCTGGTCCCCGGCTGGCTCCGCCATCGACCGCCTTCGGCCTGTTTTCAGGCGTTTTGCGCGTGAATCGCGGATTGGGCTGGGTATCCTCGAACCCGCTGGTCCCGTTTCGGGCATCAGCGACGAAATCGAGTTCGACCGTCGGTCCGGGGGCTGGCGGTCGAGGGCATGGCTTCGCACTTGAAGTCCGACCTGCCCAACCAAGGACCGCCTGCGGGCGGACGAGACAAGATGACCCCGACCCCCAACCTGGCCAACCACCAGAATCCCAACCAGAAATCTGGAGTTCGATCGATGCTGCGATCCCCCCTCGCCTCCGTGTGGACCCCCGTCCTCGGGCGGTGTCCTGTCGAGCCTCTTCGTCCTCTTCGCCACCCCGGCGATG